>JBAUOG010000641.1:0-13757 GCA_049579625.1 Bryobacteraceae bacterium | reverse complement strand
TTGGCCGGTTGATTAAGAGCGTCTGCTGTGTGCACCTGGTTGCGTAATTCCCGACGATGAGAAGTGGCCGGCGCCGATTGATCCACGGTAACGGCGTAGCGTTTACCGTCCAGTTGACGCGTAGTCGACTACTGTGAGATCTGCCCTTTCTGCTGTTCTGAATTGAAAACCTCACCACACATTTTCCAAATCGCGTCACACTCAAAGTCCCTGACGATCCATACGAGCACGCGTCCTGACCCAATACACCTTCTGTCTTGCCTGTCTTGCCAGGCTAGCTACGGGGTCAAGGCTGAAATCCACTCCTGTTGTCCGCAAGAATTCAATAAAGCCACGGAATCAGTGTGATAACTGTGAGACGATCTCGACGTGCAACGTCTGTTTCGGCAGTTCTCAAAGCTTGTTCGTGTGGTAAAAATCCTTGGTGTTGACAGCGTCAACCTGTGTGCCGTTCTTTTTCGCAGTCGCGCCAGGTTGGCCGCCGAAAACCTGTTCCTGCGAAAACAGCTGGCCTTATTTCAAGAACGTGAGAAGAAGGCCAGACCGACGACAGCTGCCGACCGTTTTGTACTTCGCCGGCTCGCTTGCCTCTTTAGCTGGCGGGACGCGTTGGTGATCGTAAAGCCCGGAACTCTGATTGGCCGGCATCGATCCGCCTTTCGCCACTTCTGGCGTTGGAAATGCCTGATTCGCCGAATGGCTGCCGAGAATCCGACTTGGGGCGAAGAGCGCATCGCAGACGAACTCCGATTGAAACTCGGGATTCGGGTCTCACCGCGAACAGTCAGCAAATACCTTAAACAATGGCCCAGCCCGCGTGGTTCAAAGGACCAGCGCTGGTCCACATTTCTCCGCAATCATGCCCATAACATCGTAGCCTGCGATTTCTTTGTAGTGGTCACGGCACGCTTCCGCATCCTTTATGTATTTGTCGTACTTGAGATCGGGTCCAGACAGATCGTCCATTGCAACGTGACTGAACATCCTACGGCTGAATGGACTCTTCAACAGTTGCGCGAAGCGATCCCGGGCGAGGGCGATTTTCAATTCCTCCTTCACGATCGCGATAACATCTTCTCGGCGCACCTGGATGAAGAAGTCGAGAGTTGGAGCATTCGAGTGCTGAAGTCACCCGTTCGCATGCCGACCGCCAACGCTCACTGTGAACGACTGATCGGGACAATCCGTCGCGAACGTCTTGACTACGTGATCCCGTTCGGTGAGCGCCACCTGGGGCGAATCCTCCGTGAGTGGGTCTCGCATTACAACGAAGGCCGGCCGCATCGTTCCCTCGGTCCAGGTATTCCCGCCGTCGTTCAAGCGGCTTTGCCTGCTTGCGACCGCGCTATGCGCCCGTTTTCGTCCTCGGTAGTGATCGCCAAGCCAATTCTGGGCGGCTTGCATCATGAGTATCGGTGGGGAAAGGCTGCATAAACTCAAGGATTGAATTATTGCGGCCTCAGCTAGTTTTTCACGCCAAGAAGGAACCTAAGCGGCAGAGGGCACCACGGCCTCGGCCTGTCGGCCACGAAAGAATCGCCCTTCACCGTTTAGGATGGTCTGAGGTTGTCAGCGCTTCTTCCGGCTAGCAGGTGCCTTCGCACGCTTCCTGGGCGACGTCACCTTCGGCGCCGGCAAGATCACCTTGTGCGTTTGCATTACGGTCGGCGTCCCCGGATCGATCCCGAGTTGTTGCAGGATGGGCATAAGCGTCTTCCCGAACTTGTCGAACGCCGCCTGCGATGACCAAACCTCGAACACCATCAGTTTGTCTTTCGGGCCAAAGGCCGCGTGGTACGAACGTCCAGCCGGATTGCCCGCCCCGGCCTTCTTCAATAACGTGATGCACTCATCGTATTTCGCCACCGCCGCTGCGGCTGGAGAGAAGTAGATCCCTATCGGCATATTAGCCTCTTTCTTACGCCTCAACACCGCCAGACTGGCGGCCGGCCCCGGCCATTGTAGTACAAATTCTACAACCGCGTCCCACTTTTGCAGACCGCAAATCGGCCGACGGCGTGGCAATCGAAAACAGTGTATCGACCCAGTCCGCCATGGGGACGCTCGCGGGGATATGATGGAAAATCTTATAAGAGGTTTTGCCCACGTTGCTGCAGATCCAATCGAGCCAGGCGCCAGAGGTTGACTTAAAAAAGGTCTACGATGCGGTTGTGGTCGGTTCGGGTGCTGCGGGCGGCATGGCCGCGCATGTTCTCACCTCGCACGGCTTCAAGGTTCTGCTGTTAGAGGCCGGAAAACAGCTCGACGTTACTAAAGAGCTGCATTCCATGCAATGGCCCTACGACAATCCGTATCGGGGCAAAATGCCGCCGCAATATCACGCGCTCACATACAACGAATACAACGTCCGCAATCCGCCCTACGGCCAGAACTCGAAGTACGAAAAGGTCTTGTCGTATATTCAGGCGGGGGACGGCTCCGACTACAGCAAGAACATCGTAGTCGATGAAAAGCAGCATCCGTACACGGGCACCAAGTACGCTTGGGTGCGAGCTCGTTGCGTAGGCGGGAAGACCAATATCTGGGGCCGCCTCGCGCTGCGTCTCTCCGACCTGGATTTCAAGGCTGCCAGTCGCGATGGCTTTGGCATCGACTGGCCCATATCCTATGCGGACTTGGCGCCCTACTACGACAAAGTGGACTTGTACCTCGGCGTCTCTGGCGTCAAGGAGAACCTCTCCTACATGCCCGATGGCCAGTTTCAGCGGCCCATCAAGCTAACCCCCTCGGAATTCCATCTACGCGAAACGCTTCAGGGTCTGGGGCGCATTCTGACGCCCTACCGCGCAGGGGTCACAACCGACGGGCTTAAGCACAACAAATATCGCAGCCGTTGTTTTGGCCGCGGCGCCTGCGACCGCCACACCGGCGGATGCGACATACATGCCGCGTTTGATTCCCCGACCGGCTTGATCCGTCCTGCCATGGACACAGGCAATCTGACTCTGCGGCCGAACTCTACCGTATTCGAAGTCACCGTGGACAAAAACACGGGCAAAGCTTCCGGCGTTTCGTTCATCGATTCTGAGACGCGCCAGAGCTATCAGGCCAAAGGCCGAGTAGTCATTCTCGGAGCCTCCTGTCTTGAATCAACGCGCTTAATGCTGAATTCGAAGTCAACTCAGCATCCCAACGGCATTGGAAATTCCAGTGGCCATCTGGGCCACAATTTCTGCGAGCACCTGATGGGCCCCTTCGTCGCGGGTTTCTGGAAAGACCTCGTCGGAAGGCCGAGAACGCTGGATGACGGAAGGCCGGGCTCGTTCTATATTCCGCGTTTCCGGAACATGGACAAGCAGTCGTCGGGTTTCTTGCGTGCCTACGGCTTCGAAGGCGGCAGCGGTACATCCATGATCCCGGGCACCGCGTTTGAGACCCCGGGCTTTGGCGAAGAATACAAAAAGAACGTCCGCGACTACGCCGGGGCGATCATCTCCATGGGCGGGTTTGGCGAGGTACTGCCACGCTTCGAGAATCAAGTGGAGCTGGATCCTCATTTGAAAGACGCCTGGGGTATCCCGGTTCTGCGCTTCAACTATAAGTTCGGCGAAAACGAAAAGAAGATGGCGGTCGATATGGCGACGTCCGGGGTGGAGATGTTCAAAGCCGCCGGTTTTGAAGTCGTCTCTTCGTCGAGCCACATGTTGACCGAGGGTTGGTCGATACACGAGTTGGGAACGGCGCGGATGGGCAGCGATCCGAAGACATCGGTGCTCAACCAGTTCGAGCAGTGCCACGACGTGAAGAACCTGCTGGTGGTCGACGGCGCCGCTTTTACATCCGCGTCCGCCCAGAACCCGACCTGGACGATCATGGCGCTTTGCTGGCGGGCCTGCGATTATCTGGCCGATCAGATGCAGAAAGGAGAGGTCTGATGGAGGGAATCATCAATCGCCGGGAAATGGTGCAACTACTTGCGGGGGTTGCACTGGCATTGCAGCTGCCGGCTGCCGACCCGCAGGCCCCACTGTTCTTTACCAAGGAAGAGTACACTCTTCTCGACCAGTTGACGGAACTCATCATTCCAACCGACGACCATTCACCGGGAGCCAAGGAGGCTGGTGTCGCGGCCTATATCGATCGAACCACCGCCGAGGCCGTCGATCCGGATGATCGAAACTCGTGGCGAAACGGACTGAAAGAAGTGGACAAGCTGTCCAAACACCTCCACGGCAAACCATTTCTGCAGTCAGCGCCTGAGCAGCAATCGCGACACTTACGAAGATGTCAGCCAATGAGAAGAAACCCACCACGCCAGAGGAGAAGTTCTTTACCCAGCTGAAGCTTTCCACTGCCTTCGCTTACTACTCATCCACCATCGGCATCCATCAGGACATCGACTACAAAGGCAATGTCATTCTGCAGGAGTTCGTCGGTATTGCGGTGAGTTAGGTCGCGAACCAACTATCTCTTCCTGTTGCAGCAATTGGGTGAATCGTTTTCGTCGTATCCCGGCGAAGTTCCTCTCAGCCCGGCCGCCAGTTTGCCAAGCCCCGCCTGGTTGCGGAGGCGCTCGGCCTTCGCCACTGCGTCGGCTTCTCCTGCGGTGGCATGGACCGTGATGTTGTGGGTGTCTTGTTCGATCGTGAAGATCTTCATGGGGGGTCTCTTTCTGCGGCCTTTGCCGCGATCCCATTCATCACTCCGGAGGCCAACACAAGCAAGCGAATTGCGCTTCCGGGATCTCAGCAGGTGTGATCGATAGTGGTGTCCGTGGTCAGAGGGAAGAGCCTCCACCGCCGAAGACGAAGGCACCCGAAAAGCCGGACATCGCCGACCTCGGGGCGTTCGCTCGCAGCTTGGGGTACCGATACGAGGAGACCGAGGAGCACAAGGTGTGCGTCGTTACATACAGCGGGGGGAATTACCGCCTGGGCCAGATACGCCCCCCAAAAAACACAGTGCTGGTTGGCAGCAAGATGTGGCACTTCGAAATTATTTAAGACGTTGTGTTTAGTTTCGTGGTGCTTGCGTTGCGGCCAACTACATGAATATCATTGGGATCTTCATAAAAACTTTGGCCTGAGCGTGACTTCTTTGCCGCCTTTCACCTGCATCACAACGGTGCCTTCCAGCACGTAAACAAATGCATGCGCATTGTGCCGATGAATCGGATCCGAAGCGCCGGGAGGATACACCACAGTGATCATCAGACCTTTCTTACCGGGAAATTGCGGAAGATCTTTCGACATGAGTGGTGTGACCTGAGCGTCCTGCGCGAACAGGGCGCCGGCGATGAGAAATGCCGGCCCTAACATGAATCGTGAGTCTCTTCATCATCGTTCCCCTCCACCGCTTATGCCGGCTGCCGGCTCGCCTTTGGGGCCTGTTTGATAGCGTGAATGAGCCAGTCTTCGAAACGCGCCTCGCTCAGTTGAGCGTCATTGTCAGGAACCAGCGCCCTTTCGCTCACCTGGATGCCGTAGTACCGCCCGCGCGGGTCGGAGATCATGAAGCGCCGCAAGGTTCCGTCGGATGAGTTCATCCAGACGAAACTGTTCCGGTCCCCCGATTTCAACGATGCTATTCAATGGTGAGTTCGTCGCGATTCTGCCCATTGCACTGGCTACATCATCGGATGCCATCGGCCGGATGAGCGCCGGAGGCAGGCGTACCGTGTTGCCCTCGGTGGAATAGTTGGCGATCTGCTTTACGAACTCGAAGAACTGCGTCGCGCGGACGATTGAGTAGGGAATCGAGGAGGCCTTGATCAAGTTCTCCTGAGCGAGCTTTGCGCGGAAGTACCCACTTTCGAGCAGACGTTCCGTTCCCACCACCGACAGCGCAACGTAATGTCCGACACCCGCGGCCGCCCTATAGGCAAGGAGGTTACGGGCTGATGTCTCGAAGAACTTCAGCACCGCGGTGTCCTCCCATGAAGGGGCATTCGTTACATCAACGACCACCGAGGCCCCGCTTAGCGCATCTACGAGCCCCTCGCCGGTAAGACTGTTGACGCCGGAACTGGGCGCCGCGGCAACGGCTTCGTGCCCATGCTCGCCAAGCTTTTTGACAAGCTTCGATCCAATGAGTCCAGTACCACCAATTACGACGATTTTCATGATTCTCCTCCCTTTCCACCGAGACATTTCCAAGCTGCCAGTCTCACTCGCGAGGCCGAACAGGCCATGGGTTCAATGCTGACCCGTTGTTTTCCAATGTTCTGTGATCAGCTGGGGGATCGGTTACGCCAGTTTCCCACTGCGGTCCCGATAATCCGGCGTGCACCGTTCGGGGACCTCACCAAACGCGAGTGCATTCCGTGTAACCTTCCTGTTGATCAGATGCGGTACCGCGACGGGTTCCATCACGAGATCCAGTATATTTGGGGTACGCCTGACCGGGTGAACCCCATATCACCGGTCGACCGGGACGCCGACGCGCACTACCGTCGTACTTGTTGGCTATAGGCTTCCGATGCCACTTCAGCAGAGCCTCTGGTGCGACAGCCGTCGCCACCGCCGCCAACAGCTGTCGTCCGAGCGGGCTGGCCTTCGCAGCCAGACTGCGACGCTGGTCGTCGGTGAAACGAACTCGGCGGTTGCCGAGTTGAGAGCGAAGCACTCGGTTCTCTTCGCGCAAGTACTCAATTGCATTTTCTTGTCGCTGATTCATCCATCCCGCGACGGCCATGAGAAGAAATCGGAACGGGTCAAACGGCTTCGGCATCGTCTCGCAGACTAGTATTCTTGCGCGCGCCGAGGCCATTTTTTCACTGCTTTCACAACGGTCCAGTTTCCGGACATTACGACCGAGCCAAGCCCCGCGAGGTCGGCCGGAAAGAGTGTCGTTCGCGAAAATTCAATGAAGCCACGGAATCAGTGTGATAACTGTGAGACGATTTCGACGTGCAAAGTCTGCTTCGGCAGTTCTCAAGCTTGCTTTGCCTGCTTGCGATCGCGCTCTGCGCCCGTTTTCGTCCTCGGAAGTGATCGCCAAGCCAATTCTGGGCGGCTTGCATCATGAGTATCGGTGGGGAAAGGCTGCATAAATTCCAGGACCGAATTATTCCTGCCCACACCACGGACCCCGTCACGTTCGCCGCGGTGACCATCGTCCTTGGCCTCGCCGCACTCCTGGCAACCGGCGTTCCGGCCCGCAAGGCGCCCGTATCGAGCCTATGACCGCGTGCGCAGCGAGTAGCTGTGCAAGCGATCTCGATTCTGATCTAAAATACAGAACATGCGTACGGATTGCATCCGGTCGACCGCTCCCATTCTTACGGTCACGTTGCTGGGCGGCTTGAGTCACGATGCGTCGTCGCAGTCCTCGCGGCCGGAACTCATGTCTGTTTCTCGACAGCACCTTTGCATCACGGAGGGAGCGATCGAGGAGTTGCCGGGAAACCGCTTGTCTGTCAGCGCCCCCCAGGTGCGTGCCTACCTGGACGTGGAGACACCACAACGGATCGAGGCGCGCTTCACCTATCTCGGCTCGACCGGAAATGAAAAGCGTCTCGGCTCCGGCGCACTGCGCCGCCAATTTGGCCTCAAACTGCGTGCGCAAGACGCTTGTAACCTGGTTTACGCCATGTGGCGCTTCGAACCTGAATCGAAGCTAGTGGTCTCAGTCAAGGCCAACCCCGGCCAGCATAGCAGTGCCGAGTGCGGCAATCGCGGATATCAAAACATAAAGCCGGATCACAGCAAGCCAGTTCCAATGCTCCGTTCTGGCGACGCACATATCCTGGGCGCGGAAATGAACGGTGCGGAACTGAGGGTTTTGGTCGACCACTCGCTGGTCTGGGAAGGATCCGTTGGTCCGGACGCACTCCGCTTCGATGGGCCGGTCGGGATTCGTTCCGATAATGCCCGCCTGGAGATCTCGCTCTGGGCTGGGCAGCCTCGCCATCCGGACCCTAGTCACTCAGGAGGCTGCCGATCGAGTGGTGCTGAGGACTGATTCCACAGACGACCAGATAGCACCGTCGTTTCCCTCTATTGCTAAACTGCTGACCGTGGCATTCACTAGAGTCTTCAGGGATTGTGAAACGGCTTCGAACTGGGGTGCGGAGGGCTTTTAACACGGCGACAGAACGAGGAGCGCGTCTTTTTCACCGATGCAAATTGTGTGGCACAGCGATGACCGTTTCGAGCAGGCAGGGCAATCCATGCTGTAGTTTCCTCAGCGTGTAAGGGTGGGAGTGGTTTATCGCGAAAAGTCACTCTTCCATGAGACTCGTGATATCCAACACCGGCTGGTGCGCGGCTTGGGCACGATTCGTGGACCGGCCTGCATAGGGAGCGCACTGGCTCGTATTTCGCTATAAAATGTAGCCCTATGCCGGGTCACATTGCAATCTGGTTCGCTTTTTTCGCTGCTGTCTGTTCCGCGCAGCAGCAGCCGCCGGATCTAGGGGCCCAGCGGGGAGCAATGAAAAGGCTTGCGTTTTTTGCCGGCAAATGGTCTGGTGATGCGACCACGCGGCGTGGCCCGAACCAAACCATAAAGGTCACAAGCAGACCGAAGAAGTTCAGTTCAAACTGGACGGGCTCGGTGCTCTTGATTGAGGGCAGTGGGCGCAATCCCGATACGGGCGATGTGATGTTCAACGCGCCGGCGACGATCGCCTACGATGACACCACAAAAGTGTACCGTTTCAGGGCTTATAACGACGGGCGGTACCTGGACACAGAATTGAAGGTCCCAGATCACGGCTTCGAGTGGGGCTACAAGGCGGGGTCAGTAGACATCCGCTTCGCGATGCACTGGAGTGATGCAGGTGAGTGGGTGGAGACCGGAGATTTAAGTTCGGCGACAATCCGTCCCAGTGCACCTTCGACATGACCTTGCGCAAACAGAACTGAATGCTCGGCGTTTCAACTCAGTGGCGCAGCGGCGATTGTTTCGCGCAAGAATAGCAATCCGTGCCGGACTCGGCGTGAATAGCGTGAACGCCGTGAACAAAGGGAACAAGATGAACCACGGTCCGGTGGGTGCAGCGTGAACGCCCGCGCGGCCACCTCTGGCCCACGCATAGTTGATACACTCTACGCTGTTGTGGTCGACGACAAACTCACGCTGCAAGTCCGCGATGGTGCTCGTCCTGGCGAAAAAGTCATCGTGCTCCAGGGAGTCTTGAATGCCGAGACGGCTTTTCAACTTCGTGACTCCGTTCGCCAGAACGAGTCCGGTACGCTCGTCATTGACATGAGCGAAATCCGATATGTGGATTCCAGCGGCCTCGGTGTCCTCATCGGCTCGTACGTGTCGTTCGAGCGAAATTGCAGGCGTCTGCTTCTCGCGGGTCTAAACGATCAGATCTGGGACCTGTTTCGGACGTGTAAGATCGATGACGTCTTCACGCGATACTCAACCGTCGCGGACGCCGAGCAGACCGTGCCGATATAGGCGTGGCAACCTCGCTCTGGCTCGCTGTGTACCACCCCGGGCGAAATTCGCCCTTTCCGATCTCGCCGCAGCGAGCCGTGTGCTTCGCCGAGCGTCCGCGCGCCCGCGAGTCGCTGCGCAAAGGACCGACTTAGTCGGCGGGCTCCGCATCGCAAGTCTTCTTCGCCTTCTTGCAAAGAGCCAGGCACCTCTTATACCTTGCTCTAGCCTCTTCTTCTTTGCTCGCATCACCGCCGGCGTCCGCTAATCCCTCTACCAGGACTCCGAAGCACTTCGACTTGCAGTGCCTGTATTTTTTTCGCAATCTGTCTCAATGGGATCTGCCATGGAGACTCCTTCCTCTACCAAAAAGTCCGGTTTCTTTACCCCGCCGACTCTGCTGTGTCGTCAGCGTCGTTCTAATGAACCGAATTCCTGAGCTTCACTACCCGTATGGCAAAGAAACTGAAACGACCTCGTCGGCAGAGTAAGATAGGCAGTTCGGTATGACGAGCAAGAAGTGGGTGCGACTGCTGGCGTACGCTACGGGTTCGGTGAACCAGGAGCTGCTGTTGCAGAACGAATATCTGGCCGCAGAGAACCACATTTTGAGGGCGAAGCTACCCTCCCGATTGCGGTTGAGCGATCCCGAGCGCGCCACTCTCGCCGAGATCGGGAAGCGGATTGGTCGCAAAGCGCTCGAAGCGGTCGCCAACGTCCCCAAACCCGACACTATCCTGGCTTGGTATCGAAGGCCCGTCGCCCAGAAGTTCGATGGCTCGAAACATCGGAAATACCCAGGCCGAGGGTTGTCTCGGAAGTCGAGGCCTTGGTGGTGCGCATGGCGCGGGAGAACGCCGGCTGGGGATATGACCGTATCGTCGGAGCCCTAGCCAATTTGGGTCACCGCTTGTCCGATCAGACGGTGGGAAACATACTGCGCCGCCACGGCGTCGCTCCGGCTCCGAAACGAAGCCAGACCACATCGTGGAAGGATTTTATCGCCGCGCATAAGGATGTTCTGATCGGCGCGGACTTTTTTACCGTGGAGGTGTTGAGTTGGTGAGGCCTGGTGACCTACTATGTGCTGTTTTTCATTAACCTGGACAGCCGCCGAGTCAACGTGGCGGGAATCACCCGACATCCGGACCAGGCATGGATGGAACAGATCGCCCGCAGCGCGACCGGGGAGAGCTGGGGATACTTGAATGGCTGCCGTTATATCCTCCATGATCGCGACACGAAGTTCTGCGTCTTGTTCCGGGACACGGTGGCGGCAGCGGGCGTGAAATGCCTGGCGCTGCCGGCGCGAAGTCCTAATTTGAACGCTTTCGCGGAACGCTGGGTACGCTCCGTCAAGGAGGAGTGTCTTTCCAGCTTGATCCTGTTCGGGGAAAGGTCGCTGCGGCGGGCGCTGACGCAATTCACAGAACATTATCATGCCGAACGGAATCATCAAGGGAAAAACAACCTCCTGCTGTTCCCTTCCGTCGAGCCGCGGACGAGACGACTCGTACCCTCCATCGGCTGCCGAGAGCGTCTCGGCGGCCTCCTCAAGTATTACTACCGGCGGGCTGCATGAATTTCTTGACCATTCGGTCTCAAAGTATACTCAGATTCGGAGCGATGCAGCTCGCGTGCCGGATGCAGCATGGCCTATCTGACTTGATGGGCGCTCAGAGCCTGATCCAGTAATGCGAGCCGCAACTCCAATTCGGCCATGCCACGTCGAATGTGATTGATCTCGCCTTTGCCGCCCGCAGCGATCTCATGTGTCAACTGCGTCTCTAAAGTTCTAATCCCAACCAGCTGATCAACGATCCATGCGTATGTCAGGCGGGAGTGTTGGTTCATTGCTTTACCTCCTGAGGTCCCCTATTTCTCTAAGAACCCAAGCGAGCATCTGCATTTAAGGAACCACACGGCTAAGCTTTGAACAATTGTGGGGTCACCGATTGGGGCTGCGCAAAATCTGCCCATCTGAATGCCCTTGCGGAAGATTACGCAGAGTAACAAAGATTCGGCGCGCATTGAACCCTCTGTTGTCGAGTTCGGTGCGCGCCGGCTTGAAGCAGATAGCTGTTTGTTGTATCAAGCGCTTATGGCCTGAGTTGCGTTCCCTGGCATTCTTGGTGTTGGCACTGGCATGCTATGTCCGTTACGTCCTTCGCGCTCTCGCACGACTTACTGCAGTACGACTGGCCTTCGGACGCTTGACAAGTGCATGAAGGGTGAGCGCATTTCTTTTTATCCATTACATTACAACCTCCTCCTACAGAGTTGGGACTACCGGGCTACTTGCGTGCTCCGGTTTTCGCCGATGCGTTCTTGGACGCCGCGCGGGCTTTTCCCGAATGTTCGAGAGCTTTTGTTGAGTGTTGGTGTGCTTCCTCCGAATGTTTTTGACCCATCTCGTGGTCGCCTTTTTCATGATGCTCCGCGGCAGTGCGATGAGCCTTCGCGGCGTGTTCGTGATGCTCAGCCGCCTTCATGTGTGTATCTCTCGGCATATTAGTTGAATTCTCCTGGTTGGTTCCTTAGGTATATAAACGTGGATTCAATCCTCATGCTCGTCAGTTCGAATCGGGCGGGAAAGAAGATCCACTAACTGAAGCATAGATTTGCCGTTTGGAAAACTGAACTGGGAAAGCACGCAGTTACGCCGAGCTTTTGTCTAGACACGGCTAACCGACCGCATGAGTGTGGCGACTCCCATCATCGGAGCCGGACGGGCCGAAAAACTGGCGTGCACACCATTGGAAGCCGGAGAATCCCCGGAGTCTCGCCCGTAAAAAGCGCAGCCCTCCCCGGCGCAGGGCGTATGCAGCCACATTGACCAAATCGGAAGTTTAGTTGCTACGAGAAACAAAGGATGTGTCCGACAGTGAACAGCACTAAATCGTGCCTTCGCCCTGGGGCGAGCCCACTTGAGCGTCGCTAGCCGCCAGTGGTGCGGTTTTGAGTTTGCTGACTATAGCTTAGGAAGGAAAAGATGAAAAGGATTAAAGACGAAGAACCCATAACCGCGGATGAATATCCGGAAGATAAGAGCGTCGGACGATCGGATGTTGGGCCAGTTTCCGCGGGGCAATCGGGAGACACGCAAGGAGTGTCCACCTCCGACGACTTGAGTTCTGAAACGGTTGCTGAGCTCTTGGAAGAGGGCCAATACTACGAGGCTTCGGTGATTAGCGGAATCGAGAATGCTCCCCGAGCTGACGTTTCAGAATTGAAGACGCGGGAAGTTCCGGAGGACGACGTGCCCGCGGAATACTGGGAGGAGGATGATGAACCGCCAAAGCACGATTGAAAAGCCAGGCCAACTCGTGCTGTCGGGAATCGTTATCACGCATCCCGATCGTGTAATCTCCAAAAGCGGTTATGTGACAAAGGGCGAGTTAGCGGAGTACTACGCCGCGGTCGCTCCCTTGCTAGTCCCTCGTATAGCCCGGCGGCCCCTCAGTCTGCTGCGCTGCCCCGCCGGAATCGACGGTGATTGTTTTTATCAGCGCAACCCGGGCAAAGGCTTGGGACCCGATGTCCACCCTTTTGAATTCAAGCACAAAGGCAAAGCATATGAATACCTCTATATGGATGACGAGAAGGGCTGCTGGAGCTGATCCAGATGGGCGCGATCGAAATACATCCCTGGGGTGCGAGTATCGATGCCATCGATTATCCGGATCGCCTTATCTTTGATCTCGATCCCGCACCCGATGTCCCGTTCGACGCTGTGAAATCCGCCGCGCAGGATCTGCGGAAGAGGCTTGCTAAGAAAGGCATGGAAAGCATGCTCAAGTGCACGGGCGGAAAAGGGTTGCACGTGACGGTGGCACTCGACGGCAAGAACAAATGGCCCGTCGTGAAATCGTTTGCGGCGTCTGTGGCAAGCGAGATGGTGACCGCGTCGCCCGACGCGTACATCGCGACTATGAGCAAAGCGAAACGGGCTGGCAAAGTATTCGTTGATTACTTCCGCAATGACTATACGGCGACCGCGATAGCCGATTATGCGGTCCGAGCGCGCCCCGGTGCACCGGTGGCAGTGCCGCTGGCGTGGCGAGAGTTGAAGAGCTTAAAGGCCGGCAATCAGTTCACGATGAAAGCCGTCCTGGCGCGAGTAAGGAACAAAAGAGATCCGGCTTTACTGACCAAGGGGCAAAGCGTCGCGGCCCTAGCCGAATCACGCTAACGACAATCCGCGGCTCTCCACGGAATTCGTGAGACGGCGTGGCAGCCACCACTGAGTATCTTGGAGCAGACCGCACTACTTATGTAGTCATGAACTCCTATGCGAGTTATCTACGCGTTTATACTTAGCTTCGATTCCTTCGATTCCATGTAACAATCGCACCACGCTCGTATCAAACCACCGAGGAGTACATTTCCCATGCAAACATACACCC
>JBAUOG010000640.1:0-1848 GCA_049579625.1 Bryobacteraceae bacterium | reverse complement strand
GTTGAAGAGGTTGAAGAATTGAGCGCCGATATCGAACGACATACTCTCGGTGATATTAAAGCGCTTTTTGATGCCGAGGTCGATGTTATCGGTGGGCTTCAGTGGGAACGTGTTCCGACCTCCGTTGGCGAGCGCGCCAAGGCCAGCGACAACGTACCGGGCATTGGAACTGTTGGCAACGTAGGCAACCGTCGTAGGGTCGCCCATGGGGACGACGTTTCCAGCGGCATTGTAGGCAGTGACACCCGTGCCCACCTTTCCTGAACCCGCCGGATTGATTATGGCGCGATCGCCTGCGCTGTCGTTGTTCAAATTGGAGTCAATGCCGCTTTGAACTGTGGCGTACTCCGGCGTTTCATACGTGTATGTGCCCGAGAGATTCCAGTTACCCACGATGTTTTTCATAAACCAGTTGCCGTCCTTAAACGGCTGGAACTCATAGATGGGTGTGAAGGTAAAGCGCTGACGGTGGTCGAGAGCTGAATTGGACCACTCTGCGTGCAAATTCTGATAATCCTGAGCGCGGCGCGGCGTGAGGTAAGTCGAGAAATTCGTGGCAGTGGCATCGTCCTCGAGGTGGCTCCAGGTATAGGCGGCGATGAACGAGAAGTTATTCGAGAAACGCCTGTTCAGCTGCAGCGCCAGCCCGTTGTATAAGGAATTCGCCTGGGGTGCGTAAGAGGTGATGTTTGCCTGACTTCCGAGTGTAGCGAGCGAATTGTACGGGTCGTCCACCGTGCCGCCGGGCACGATGTAGGAGGATACGTCTTTCAGGGTCTTGGTAAGCGACGCCAACGTTGATGCGGATGGCATTGCAAAGAATGTGGGAATGTAATTGGTCGGGCTGACCTGGGGATAGATATTCAGGCGCGATTGATTCCAGAGGTGAACTCCACGGGTTCCGACATAGCGAGCTTCAAAAGTGTAGTTCTTGTGGAACACGTGCTGCACGCCCATCGTCCAGGTGAGGCCATAAGGTCGCTGACTACCGAAGGTGTAGGCTCCAACGACACCCAAGGCCGCCGCAGGTGTCGTCGGCAGAGGGGCCAGCGCGCCGGACAGTCCCCCGCCAGCCAAGAAGCTGGGGGCATTGGACGAAAGGCTCACATCGTTGGTCTGCTGGAAATAGGCCGGCGCTGCATTCGACGTGAGGTTGGCATAGGACAAGTCATATGACTTGCTGAAACCTCCACGAATAGCCCAGGCGCCGTCTTTGCCGGGAGAGTAGGCGAACCCGATGCGTGGAGCAAAATCAGTTGGGCTGGGCAGCGGATTAGCAAATGTGATTCCACCGTAGACGTTCGCCGGCGCACTATATATCTGGTAGCGTGAAGCCACAGGAGTGGTGACGTACTCGTAGCGTAAGCCGAGATTGAGCGTCAGGTTCGGCAAAATCCGGTAGTCGTCATTGAAGAACGCAACGTTCTCCAGGAAACCCGTCGGATAGCTTGTGGGGCCCGCGCTGCGTTCACCAAAAACATCGGGCGTGAGGTCTTCGAGATACTGCTGCAGCGTGGAGTATTCGTAGTTCCCGTTTACGCGCTGGATGAAGTAATTGGTGAGGATCACGTCGGTGAAGTGGTAGCCGAACTTCAGAGTGTGCTTGCCCAGCACTTTGGTCATGTTGTCCTGCACCTGGAACAAATTCTGGATGGAGCCGCTGGGTCCGTCGGGCCCGATGGTCAAACTGTTGAGTTGATCGATGATGAGCGTGGGAAACATATCGACGCCCGGAAACGTCAGGTTCGGAAAGCCCAGTTGATTCACGTTACGGCTGAACGACGCTCGAAATTCGTTCTGAAGCGTTGGATCGAAGCTGTGGAATTCCGAGACAGAGAGCAGGTAGTT
>JBAUOG010000639.1:0-7250 GCA_049579625.1 Bryobacteraceae bacterium | reverse complement strand
GTGAGCATGACATCAGGCCGGGGTGTCCCCGATGAGCTGAGGAGCGGCGCCGTTCGGATGAAAATACCGCGACGTTTTTCATCCTTGAGGGTGTGCACTCCGGCGCTCATGCTGAGATCTGTGCTGGAGCGAGCGCTCTCTCGCGGGCGGGAGTCCGCTTGCTTACGCGCGCGGTACTGTGCTGGAGTTTTCGTGGTCATCGCCCTTGTGGCGGGTGGACTGTGGGCGGCTGACTCTCTGCGCGATGAGGGCGTAGCTGCATACGGTGGCGGGCGTTATTCGGTCGCACTCGGGAAGTTGAAGGAAGCGGTAGCCAGGGACGCGAACGACCAAACTAGCCGCGTGTTCCTTGCGCTGACGCAGGCGGCGCTCAACGATTGCACCAGCGCGCTACCGGAATTGACCAAAGCGACGGACGGGCAAGATGCCGAACTGGCACAGTTGGCGGGACTCGCCGCAGTCAAGTGCCATGCCTCGACGGGCAAAGACACGGAGGCGCTCGTGATTGCTCATCGCTTGAGCCAGCGTTTTCCAAACAATGCCGATGTCTTATATACCGTGGCGAAGCTGCATATGAAGGCGTTCAATGATGCGACGTATGCCATGTTCGAGCACACGGCCTCGTCTTATCGGGTACACGAATTGTCGGCTGAAATCTTTGAAGTCGATCACCGCTACACAGATGCCGCCGCCGAGTATCGAAAAGCAATCGCCATGAATCCGAAGGCTCTTAACTTGCACTTCCGGTTGGGCCGAGCATTACTGCTGGAATCCCACGATGCCGCTGCTCTCGAGGCGGCAAAGCTGGAGTTCCAAGCAGAGCTGCAACTGAGCCCGGAAGACCCGGCTTGCGAGTTTCAACTGGGGCAGATCGCTCAGGCACAGGGAAAGCGCGATGAGGCGAAACAGCATTTTGGACGGGCGCTCGAGTTGTCGCCGACATTTGTGGAAGCGATGGTGGCGTTGGGGAAGATCGAGACGCAAGAGAGGCACTTCCCGGAGGCGATCACGCGCCTGCAACGGGCCGCCACGCTTGAGCCCACCAGCGAGAACGCGCACTATGCGCTGATGATGGCGTATCGGGATAGCGGGCAAATGGCCAAGGCAAAAGCAGAGAAAGCGATCCTTGACAAACTGCAGAAACCTCCCGAAGGCGAGTTCACGAATTTTCTCAAGAAGCTGGGCGAGAAGCCCCCGGAAGAGAAATAGACGCGGGGAGCACGTATCGTTCGGTCCTTTCCATTGCGAACCCTTTTTGTCGTGCTCACCGCGGTAAGCGCTTGCCTATGGCTGGGGGCCGGAACCTCTTACTCACCCGACTTCCGGAACATCGCGGCGCAAGCCGGACTCACGCACTCGTTTCCGAACGGCGGCGACGTGACGAAGGAGTTCATCATCGAGACCACCGGCAGCGGCGTGGCCTTCATCGACTACGACAATGACGGACTGCCGGACATTTTCGTGGTTTCAGGGGATGGCGGCACGAACCGGATGTATCACAACGAAGGGCATGGCCATTTTCGGGAGGTGACCGATGCGCTGGGCCTTCATTCAAGCGGCTGGGGACAAGGCGTGTGTGCCGGCGATTTTGATAACGATGGATTCACGGACCTGTTCGTCACCTACTGGGGAGCGAACCGCCTGTATCGAAATGTGCAAGGAAAGCGCTTTGAAGACGTAACCGCGCAAGCCCACCTGACACAGGACAGGACCAGGTACAACACCGGATGCGCATTTGTCGATATCGATGGGGACGGGCATCTGGATTTGTTTGTCGCGAACTATCTGAAGTTCGATCCGGCTACCACGCCGAAGCCCGGGGCGAACCCGTATTGCTTTTACCGTGGGCTGCCGGTGAATTGCGGTCCGCGGGGCCTGCCGTTCGATCGAAACATCCTCTACCGCAACAATGGCAACGGGACCTTCACCGACATTTCCGAGTCCTCGGGGATAGCTGAGCCAGACGGGCACTATGCATTAAGCGTCTTGACCGGCGACTTCAATGAAGACGGACTGCCGGACATCTATGTCGCGTGCGACCAGACCCCTTCCCTGCTCTACATCAATCAGGGACACGGGAAGTTTGAGGAAGAGGGCGTGCTGCGCGGTGTGGCGCTGGACCAGAACGGGAAGGCGATGTCGGGTATGGGGGTGGATGCGGCCGACTATACCGGTGAAGGCCATCTGGGGATTTTTCGGACCAATTTCTCCGATGAGAATGAAACGCTCTACCGGGATCGTGGCGACGGCAATTTCGATGAAGTGACGCTGAGCGCGGGCATGGGCCGAAACACGCGGTTCGTCGGCTGGGGAACCGGCTTCTTTGACTTCGACAACGATGGATGGAAGGATCTTCTGCTGGTGAACGGGCACGTGTTCCCGGAGCTGGAGAAACTGCATATCGACATTCATTTCAAAGACCGGGCCATTCTGTATCACAACCTTGGCAGTGGGACGTTCAAGGACATCTCGGAGCAAGCGGGACCGGGCATTCTCGAACGTCACTCCTCGCGTGGGGCAGCCTTTGCCGATTACGACAATGATGGCGCCGTGGAAGTACTGGTCAACAACCAGGATGAGCCGCCGTCCCTACTGAAGCAGGCTCAACAGCCGCCCGGGCACTGGATCATTCTGCAATTGACGGGAACAAAATCGAACCGCAGCGCGATCGGCGCCCGGGTGAAACTGAGCACCGGCAGCCATATCCAAGTCGCTGAAGTGCGTAGCGGCGGGAGCTACCTGTCGCAGAATGACTTACGGCTGCATTTTGGATTGGGCGCGGCGATGCAGGCCGACAAGATCGAGGTCCTGTGGCCAAGTGGCACGAAGCAGGCACTCGGCGCGCAAGCGGCGGACCAGGTACTCAAGATCAGCGAACCCCGGTGAAGAAGAGATGCGTGAACATCGTTTTCCGAGATGGGATGAGAAGGCCGGTCGCCGAGCGGGATGCGTTAAGCTCCCAAGAGGCGCACTCGAAGAGCAAAGAAGGAGACCGACTATCAAGAAGCGTAACACGATTCAACAGAGTTCGAAAAGGACGCCGAAAGGCGCCGCGAGACGCTCACGATCGGAATAGACTTGGGGGACAAGAACAGCCGGTTCTGCTTATTGGACGAAGAGGGCGCGTTGGTAGAAGAAGGCGGCGTGGCGATGACCAAGCAAGCGAATACGCAAGCTCAACTACTATGATTCCCGTATTCTCCATTCGTGCAAGCGGCGTTAGGATGGGGCCGTCCTGAGAGATTTGAAACTCGGGGCAAAGACAGAGACTAAGACGGGAGCTTCCGGCAGCCAGCCGGCGGCTTCAGTCTGGAAAGACAAAGCCAGTCCTGTCTGTGACGAAAAGGCGAGGCTGTTCCTTTGTCTGTAGTCGGAAGGAGGCCAAGCACTAGTGATGCTGACCCAGGAGCGGAGGCACGTCGCAGCTGACGAGCTGACGCGGTTCGCCGGAGAGCTAAACCTCTCCGAAGAACAGAAGGGCAAATTGAGATTCTTCCTGGAAGAAAAGGAGGAGAAGCTTTTCGAAGTTCTGAAGAAGAGTCCGAATCCCAAGAAGCCAGAAGTGATCGCAAAGTTGAAAGCCGTACGGGACTCAGGGCGGGGAAGCAGTCACGAGATTCCTGACGCCTGAGCAGCAGAAATGGGATGCGGAAATGGCCAAGGCGAAAACGTTCTTGGGCCATCCTGTCTGTTGAAAGTCGAAGGAACAGACCGGGTGGGGAGGAAGCGAAGGGAATAGACAAGGTCCGGGGGGATTTGCTACCCGTGGACAGGCTTCTGAGCCTTCTAAGAAAACCGGCGCTTCCCCCCATCCCGCCTGATGCGTTTTAGAGGCGGCACATGACCATAGCCATGTGCCGCCTCTTGCTTTTGGAGGTGCTATCGCGGCTTCCTGCCGATGCCAAAAAAGCTCTGAACCAGGGTCAGAAAATCGGATGGTTCCGAAGACGCCGCGACACTGAGCCGTTCGCGGGCTTCGGCGAGGCCTCGGTACCGGTCGGCCAACACCGCGCATATCTGATCCAAAACGCCAGGACGGTTGTGAACCACTTCGGCAAAAACCTCTTTATCCAGCCGGTCACATTCCACCTGCCCAACGGCGACCACAGATGCGGTGCGTTTGCCTCCTAACAGCAACGACATCTCGCCAAACACAGCACCAGGTTCAAGCACGGCCACCTCTTCGTTGCGGCTCCCGTTATCCTCACCTCGCAGCATTACCCGCAGGCGGCCATTGTTGACCACATATAGAGAATCGGCTTCGTCACCCTGTCGGACCACGACCTCACCCGGCCCATAAGTGAGCCGCTTCATGCGCTCAGCCAAATGGTGAAGCTCACCTTCGGACAGGACTCCAAATACATCGTTGCTCCGTAGCGTGTCAAGCCGGAATAGCCGCTCGGCCTCGGCCGCTGCTGTCTCGGACGGCGAGGGACTGCGCCGTAAGTTCACAAGGCTTGCGATGGAGGTCAACGGAATACCCGCCCGGCCTAGCGCGAAATGCACTCGAGAGAGGATCTCTGAGACGCCAGCGTATTCGAAGCCGCGGTTGGTGAGGTACGCCAGAATGCCGTAGCGCACAAACTGGGGGTGGTAGCTCAACAGCACGCACTTCGGCTGCGGATCGTCCGTGACTTCAGGAATCGGCGAGGCGGCCAATGCTTCGTTCACGATCCCGATGACCGTGGAAGGTGAATATCCATAATCAAGGGCGAACCGGATGAGACGCCGGTGCTTTAAGGCGACAATCGTCACCTCAGATTTGTTCAGGAGGTTATTCGGAATCAGAATTATGTCGTTGTTCGGGGTTTCGATCGACGTGTAACGAATGCGGACCTCGCGCACGAACCCCGATCCATGGGCCGTGCGAATGTACTCCCCATGGCCGATCTTCCCCTCCATCTGGAGCACGATGCCACCGACCACGCTCAGCAGCATCTCCTGCATAGACAAGCCAATGACGGCCGTGATGACGGCGGAGGTGGCGATCAGCCCGGTAACGTTGACTCCGACTCGCGAAAGCAAGTGGAAAATGACCCAGAGGTACGCGATGAGGAGCAGTATCTCGGGAACAATCAGCGGGACCTTCCAGCGACCCAGTGCCACCCGGAAGATGCCGATGCTCAGAATCTGAACGATGGCCAGTTGCGCAAAGGCCTCGGCCGTGAGCGCAAGCCAGGTCTGGCCGGCGTTGTAGAAAGCGAATGCGAAGAGCCCGGCGAGAAGCGCGAAAATCCAGCCGGCCAGCAGACGGCGGCGCTCAGGCGGGCAAGTCCACCAAAAGAAGACAGAACAGCCGAGGGCAACAAGCAGACCCCAGCCGAGCGCTATGTTCATAGAGTGCTTCTCACCCGCAACAAAAGATTAAGTTCATGAGTGTATCAGCCAGAGGTGCGTGAATCCGGGCGTGAGCTGCAGGCGAGGCTAGGTGCCCTTCAACCGCGCGGCGATCTCGCGTTCGGAAATAGCGCCTTCTTTGATCACGCGCCAGTACGGCTCGGTGATATCCACCGTGGTGGCGCCCGGACCAGAGCATGCGCCCCCATCCAGCACCAGGTCGACGTTGCCGTCCATCGTCGCAAAAAGGTCGATGCCAACGCAGATCGTGGGCTGACCCGACAGGTTGGCGCTGGTAGAGATCAGCGGTTGTCCCAGACACTCCACCAGTGCATTCACAACCTTTGAGCGCGACTGGCGCATCGCCAACCGGCCCGTGTTGCCGGTAACTTTTAGAGGTACCTTGGCGGCTGCCGGCACGATGACGGTGAGCGGTCCCGGCCAGAAATGCCGCGTCAGAATGTAGAAGCGGTTGGTCAGCTCGCTCGATAGTTCTTCCGCCATCAGGACATCCGACACCACCAACGGCAGCGACCGGACCGTTTCGCGGCCTTTGGCCGCGAACACAAGCCCCACGGCGTGCAGGTTGAAGGGGTCAGCCATCAGCGTGTACAACGCATCCGTAGGCACGCCCACCACCTGCCCGCGCGAGATAACCTCAGCGGCGCGGCCGATGGCCTCCGCACTCGGATTGTCGATGCTGATTTCGATTAGGTCGGTAGCCACTGATTGAAAGAAGAATCGCGCTGTCCAAGCGCAGGCAACTCTCTATATTGACACGTCGCGCAGTTAAGAAATTGGCTCGGAGTCTGCGTGTGGTCCGGAGCGCCCGTCGACCGTGGTTTTCGCCTAGGCCAGGTGGTACTCTAACTTCACTTCATGGCATCCACATTCTTCGGGCATCCACGCGGTCTCGCCACATTGTTTTTTACGGAAATGTGGGAGCGCTTCGGTTTCTATGGAATGCGGGCGCTGCTCATTCTGTTCATGGTCGCTCCCGCGTCGACCGGAGGGCTGGCCTTGCCTACGGCTGAGGCTGGGATGATCTACGGCCTCTTCACCGCGATGGTATATCTCATCAGTCTGCCCGGCGGGTGGCTGGCTGACAACATCCTGGGCCAGCGCAAAGCGGTCCTGTACGGCGGCATCCTCATCGCCGTTGGCTATTACGCGATGGTGCTGCACGGGCTGGCGCCGTTTTACATCGCACTAACACTAGTGGCCCTCGGCACCGGGCTGCTGAAGCCAAATGTCAGCACCATCGTCGGAGGCCTTTACCGCGAAAACGACCACCGCCGCGATGCGGGGTTTTCCATTTTCTACATGGGTATCAATGTGGGGGCGCTAATCTCTCCGCTGGCATGCGGCACCGTAGCCAAACTGACGAACTGGCATTACGGCTTTGGCCTGGCCGGCGTGGGGATGACGCTGGGCTTGATTCAGTTTGTGCTCGGCCAGAAGCACCTCCAGGATGCCGGGCTACAGCCACCTCCCAACCCGGTGGCGCGCCGCCATGCCTGGTCAGGCGCAGCCGTCATCGTGGGCCTTTTTGCTGTCGTGATGGGACTTTCCGCAGCCAGTGTGATTCATCTCTCCCCAGAAGGGCTCTCCAATGCGTTGGGTTACTTTCTGACCTTAACGGTGATCGGCGTCTTTGGATGGCTCCTGCTCGATAAGCGGTGGACGTCAATCGAGCGCAAGCGACTGGGGGCAATTCTCGTCCTGTTCGTCGCCTCCGCTCTGTTCTGGTCAGCCTTTGAACAGGCAGGCTCGACGCTGAGCCTCTTCGCCGATCGCAATACGCGGCTCTCGCTGCTCGGTTGGGCTTTCCCGGCAAGTTACTTCCAGTCAGTGAACTCCATCTTTTTGGTTTTGTTGGCTCCCGTTTTCGCGGCCTTGTGGATCAAACTCGG
>JBAUOG010000638.1:0-5969 GCA_049579625.1 Bryobacteraceae bacterium | reverse complement strand
CAAAGGTTCCGTCACCACGGTTCCGGTAAAGGCGGTTGGGAAGGCCGGCCGGCTGGCAGACATAAAGGTCGTCGAAGCCATCGCCGTCAATATCGCCAACCGACACCCCATTGTGTCCGTAGATGTCGATCCCACTCGCACCATCCAGAACAGTGCGCCAATAATCGACCCCGTGCTGCAGTTGCTCACCATGAGAGCTATTGCCGCCGAGAGCTTGACGCGTGATGTCTGAATAAAACGGCGACGATGCGCGGCTCTGTGTTTCATTCGTCGTCTTCCAGCGCCGCAGGAGGTATCTGTCGGAAGAATCCGCTTCCCATTCGAGTTCCCAGAAGCCGATACGTTGCTCACGATGGAAATCGCGTCCCGTACCCACGAACTCGTAGCGCACCCGAGTCGTCAGTAGGAATGGGGCCTTCTGCGCCGGTGAAGATAGACGGGCGTCCGGGTCAATTCGCGTCACCTGAAACTCCGCCGTCAGGATCTTCGAGAAACGGCTCATCTCAAGATGCAGGTCCTGCAGAAAAGCTTCCGGGCCCAAAGCAGGCTCCTGTCGAAAAGTGAGTCGAACGACCTCGAGCGCGGGACTCGGGCGCAATGGCCGCGACTCCACTGGCTGTAGGGAGCACCCTAGAAATTCCGGCGCCAGTACCTTGCCTAATGCGTCAACCTTTTGCGGAGTCAGCCGAAACGCGGCGCTCCAATCGGAGAGGATCGCCTCGATCCCTTTGCAATGCTTTTCAGCACCGAAGGTCTCCAGCCTTGTCCTGGCTTTGATCAGCGCGACATCGAGCGGCGTCTGCGACTGAAAGTGCGGCGCTAAATAGTACCGGCCATCCCGGGACACAGCAATTTGGGAGTCGAGCCGACCAAAAAAAGAACGTGCCGCAGTGGGAAACGCCGCCGGGATCACCGCAGCCGACAGTCCCTGCCAGCATCGGGCCAGAAAGCTGCGCCTGCGCATCCTGGCTAAATGCACGCTGAGTCAGCCTCCGGCCGGGAATCCTCTGTTCTCTTTAAGTTTTGGCCCAAGGAATGGAACACTGTCTGATTAAACCGTCTGGGTCGGTCGGAAGGCTTGCCAGTCTGTGCGCCATGGCGCTCATGATCGAGCATACCAATCACCTAGGAGCTCGCCCGTCTAGGTCCAGGGTGCAAGCTTCAAGCTAGAGTGGCTTCGTTCCCTTTTTCCTCGCGTTCGCTACTGTAGCTATCAAGGGCTTGGATCCCATGAACACCAGACTGGTCATACTTCTTTTACTCCTTCTTGCCGTCCCGCTCTTTGGGCGCCCCAAAACCGATACCATCGTCATGAAGAACGGTGATCACTTCACTTGCGAGATCAAGCGGCTTGACCGCGGTGTCCTCTATGCGGGACTGGATTACGTCGATGGCACTATCTCTATTGATTGGGCGAAAGTGGCGCGGGTAGAGAGTACCCAGCTGTTTCTGGTGCATACCCAGGACGGCACCATCTACGAGGGCGCCATAAGGACCCCTAACACGCCTGCCGAGGAGCCCGTAAAAATCGAAATCGTCGGTACGCCTCAGGATCAAGAAGTTGTCGAGCGGCGACAGATTGTCGAAATGAATCAGGCCTCCGAATCGTTCTGGCGCCGCTTCAGCGGAAGCATAGACAGCGGCATGATCTATTCACGAGGCAACAACACCGCACAATACAACCTCGGTTCGCAACTCACGTTCCGGAAGGAGGGTTGGGACGCCGACCTAAGTTACAGCTCCAACCTCTCCACCAGCAACCGGGAGACGGCTGCGACACGCAACCAGGTGAATTTTGACGGGCTCCGGTTCATGCGTTGGAATAACTGGTACTACGCCACCCTGGGCAGCTTCCTTCAGAGTTCACAGCAAGGCATTAACTTGCAGACCAGTCTGGGAGGAGGCATCGGGCGTTTTTTCAAGAACACCAACCGCACTCGTATTGGTCTCACCGGCGGTTTTACCTGGCAGGACACGCAGTATGATGCCTCCCTGCTTTATCCTTCAGAGAAGGCGGTGGCCGGACTCATCGCGGGAAATGTTCAGCTGTTCATCTTCAAGAAGACCACTTTGAACGTGGATGCCACGTTGCTCCCAGTCCTCAACCAGCCGGGGCGCGTGCGCTTCAACACGAACGCATCGTATTCCATCCAGATCATCAAGAACCTGTGGTGGAAGTTTACGTTCTACGGGAACTGGGACAACAAACCGCCCGGAAACCTCTCCGGAAGCGATTATGGGTCGAGTTCAGGGATCAGCTATTCGTTCAATTGAGAGACTAGCCGCTTGGATCGCACTGAATGGCTGTTGAATCCCATCCGAGGAGCCCTCGTCGCGCCGTTGGTTGCCTTCTTGGCAATGGCGTGCTCGTTATTCGGCCAAACGCAGAGCTCCAAAAATGAGTTCTGGCCGGAGTTGGATGTTTACCTCAACCTGAACCCGGACTCCCGCTTGTATTTCATGTATAGTGCCACCCGGCAAAGCGATCTGACGGACTACGCCGAAGGCGAGGTCGCTGGCTACTATGACTTCTACTTTATGCCAATGCTAGGGGACAAGCCTAGCCATCCGGACTCGGCCCGGTACAAGTTCCTCATGTTCCGCGGTGGCTTCGAATACAGCAACACTCCGCCAGGAAGTTCGAAACCCAAAACCGAATACATTCCAACCATCCTGATCGACGCACGATTCCCGCTCCCTTGGCATTTTCTGCTTGACGAACGCAACCGGGGCGACCTTCGTGTTATCGATGGGGCCTTCAGTCCTCTTTACCGGAACCGCCTCCGGCTCGATCGCTCGTTCCATGCGGGCCACTTCCAGTTGGTGCCCTACGTCCAAGCGGAAGCGTTTTATTCCGCGCAGGCGAACGAATTCAACCAGTTCCGCTATTCCATCGGGCTGGATTGGGTGATCGTTCGCCGCGTCATTCTGGAGACGTACTATACGCGTGAGCACAACGTCAAGATCTCGACGCCCAACGTCAACGCCTTGGGCATCACACTGGAACTGTATCTCCGCTAGAGTTCGCCGCGCCCGAACGGACTAGAACAACCGCCCCAACGCAAAGTAGATCTTATGAGCTCCGCCAGTGCCAGCAGCGCCTCCCAGGAACAGTGGCCCGAGCAAGGTAGTCACCACCACTCCGCCGTTGCCGTCTTGGGCTAGCGTGACAGGGGTCAAGCCGCCGTACGGTTTTCCGATCTCATAGAAGCCGATGGCGTAAATGGGACCGCCAATCAACGGAGACAGCTTTCCAATTTGGTGCTCGTACCCTGCGTGGAACAAGAAATACTGGTTGGTCAGAATCTCGTTGTTGGCCCACGCGCCCAGCCGTAGCGGTCCGCCAAGAGTGAAAGGAGGGAGGCCAGTATCTTCGTGTCCAAACGTCGAACCTCCCGCCCCGCCGAAGAAGATCGATCCGTTCTTGCTCACCGGCTTGAACGTGTTGACGCTTAGTTCAGCCACCGGGTAGCCGCTGGGGGTGCCCGGCGCGGCATCCCGGTATTGGAACGTGCCGGTCAACTTGGTTCCAGAACGTGGAACGATCGGGCTGTCCGTGCCGATGTATTGGTAGCTCGCCCTCGCGCCGCTCAGCCTGCCGCCGTGTACTTGGATGTCTGGTGTGCCGATCCGCAAAGAAGCGGTTTCGTACACGGCCTGATAACCTACCCGCAGTTCGCTGTCCCGGTTGAACTGATACCCCAGGTCCAAGCCGCCCCCATATTGCTGCAAACGGTACTCGGCAATTTGCTTGTTGTTCTTGTAGAGATCGAAGGGAATGCTAAACACGAGCGCTTCCGGGGAAACGAACCATTTGCTCTGTGGCGTGAACGGATGATAGTACTCCGACCGGATCCCATAGGTAGAGAATAATGAGACATCAGTCCGCAACTCGGAACGGAATCCGCCCAGGTCCATGAAGGTGATCCGCGCCGCGAGATTGATCTGCACGTTCTGGTAGTCGTCTCCGTTTATGAAAACGCCAGGTATCAAGGATGGCGGCGAATACGATTTCTCCACCGCGTCAATCAGCAGGCCCTGTTTCCCATCCCGCTCTGCCATCTCGTAGCTCAAGCTCGAAAAACGACCCAATCCAATGAGCCGGTCCAGATCACTCTGAATCTTCTCGGTATCCACGGGTTTGCCGATGTATCCATTCAGGCTCTTCTCCAGGTCCTCGGCCATCTTCGGACTCGCTCCCCGGACCTCCACGAACTGGACGGGCGGCACCACCGTCAACTTCCTGGAGTTCCGTTGGGCGATGTAGGCTGCCCATGTCTTGTCGTCCACTGCCAAAGTTGAAAGCATTCGCGCCTTTTTCTCGGCGCCTTGCACACCTAGGTCCGCGATCTTGTCCCCGGCGCCGTAATCCATGGCCGTATATCCCACCAGGTCGACGGTCACGAGAATATCGGCCGCTTCCATATTGCGTTTTTCGTTGGCGGCGATCATTACCGAGATCGCATTGCCCAGCACGCTGAACATCGACTGCGATTCCTTCGCGTTGAATGGCGCCGTCTTGAGGTAGACAGCGATCACGACGTCAGCGCCCATCTTCTTCACTACGTCCACCGGCAAGTTGTCCAGCAAGCCTCCATCGACGTAGACTCTGCCGTCGGGCGTCGTTACCGGTTCGAAGATTCCGGGCAACGACATCGTCGACCGCAGCGCCGCGGCCAGCGAGCCGTTTTCGAACACGTGGGCCGTAGCGTTATTCATCTCCGTCGCAACGCAGCGAAAAGGGATGGGCAAATCGTCGAAGCTCTTGATATTCGAATAGGGGAGCGAGGCGCTGTCCAGGATGTACTGCACCTGTTGCCCGGAGTTCAGACCACTCGGGACGCTCAACCCATGTTTCAGGCCCATCTCAAGGTCGTTCGGATAGGCCTCGCGGTCTTGCTTTCTTCGGTAGGCGAGATCCTGAAAAGGCACCAGCCCACGCAGAA
This sequence comes from Bryobacteraceae bacterium, assembly GCA_049579625.1. Classification (GTDB taxonomy): domain Bacteria; phylum Acidobacteriota; class Terriglobia; order Bryobacterales; family Bryobacteraceae; genus CAJCIT01. Next base: position 1,023 of record JBAUOG010000638.1, on the reverse strand, counting down.
CCACGTCCCAGTCGATATTCCGAATCATCGTCCGTATTTCGTCGGGACTCTTCCCCGTGGCGTAGAGCCCGCCCACCAAGCCGCCCATACTGGTTCCCGCAATGTAGTCGACCGGAATATGGTGTGCTTCCAACCACTCGATCACGCCGATGTGCCCGAGCCCAAGCGCTCCGCCTCCTTCGAAGGCAATGCCGATTTTCGGGCGTTTCGAAGGTTGTTCCGTGGTCTGGCCGAATAGCGGCACGCAAAGCAACAACGCCGTGATCAATGCACAGTTGGCACGCCGTCGCACCCGGTCCATCCTGCGGCCTTCTGGATGCCTTCTGTGCTTTGCTTTTAGAAAACGATCGAACATGTATTGAATCTCCGCCCCGGATCCGGGCTGCGCGGTGAGAGAACAGTGCGAGACTGTCGGGCACTCGGAATTTGAAACCCTGGACTCTTAAGCCTAGCAAGATCCCTAGGCCCGACGAATCAATTCTCTCGATCCGGTCGATGTGAAATGAAGAGGACAGTGACGTCTGCCGCTCGGCCGCGGCCGCGACATGTCACTCAGTCTGTTGCCTTTACCCGCTGCGCCAGACTCTGCGAGAGCGCCGCTGACATGGAGTCTTCAATCTCCACCAGGTTCGCCCAAGGGAACGAATAGTCGCGGCTCCAGATAACGATTCCGCCGCTTTCCTCTGTGAGTGATACGGAGAGTCTGGAGAGCTTTCTGGTTCTCTCAAATCGGCCCGTCACTACGTAGTTCGCTTTCAACTGCTCGGCGATCTCGGCGTCTGTCTCGTCGGCAGCCTCTCCAGTAGACGACTCTGGAGGTTCCACGACGCTTATTTCGTTCATCCGTGCTAGGGAGGCCACCACGGAATCCGCCAGCGCGCGTCCGAACAGTTCGTTTTCCGAACTCTTGCCGGCTGACCTGAAATGCAGAACTGCCACCCGCGGCAACCGCTGTTGCGCGACAGTGACTGCCGGTTTGCCAAGCCGGACCGACCGTTGCCAGACAAATGCGCCGGCCAAGAT
>JBAUOG010000637.1:0-2280 GCA_049579625.1 Bryobacteraceae bacterium | reverse complement strand
GCCGCCCGAGTCTACATAATCGCCAACCACCACCCCGAAGTTGTTCTCACCCAGCGCTTGTGTAGAGGTCGACCCCGGGAATAAGAGCGACGTAAACGCAGCCGTATTAGGGTCCACGATATAGCCGTAGGTGTTTCCCGAGCCACTGGCGACGTAGAAGCCCACAATGATTCCGGCATTGTTGACACCCGTTGCTTGCGCACCAATGTTGGACGGAACATCCGGTACCGCAGTGAATTTAGGGGCAGAGGTCAGGTTCGTCACGGTGTAGGCGACCTGCGTATTCATCGAGTTCTGATAGTACCCAGCGGCGCTTCCCAAACTGTTCGATCCTAACCCGCATTTCTCACACTGGACTCCGGAGTCGAGAAAAGGAGGTAGTAGACCTGCTCCCGGTGCGATTTTATGGTCTGACGAAAATGACGTGATCGATTTGGGCTATGCGTCGCGGTCAAAGATGCTTCCGGCGGCTTGTGGGGCCGAATGCGGGGCCGTAGCGGCGCACGGATCCGAGCCAGGCATTCCCGGCCGACTAGAATCGGAAGGTGCGACTCTGCGGTTGACCTTTCAGCAGCGCACGTTCGTCCAGATCTGCTGATAGAGGCCTTGCCAGGGATAGCTGGATGCCATCGAAATCCAGACCTTTCGAACGCTCACCCGGATCTGCGCGCCGATCTTGAGCAGCTTGGTTCGGATGGTGGAAACCTGCGCCTGCGCCAGTTCCGTTCCCTTCAGACCGATGCGGCGCAAAGCGCTGACCAGGACATACGCCACCGCCGACAGATACAGGCGCATCTGATTGGCCCGCAGGGTTTCCGCACTGACGCGGTCGGCGAACAGGCTGAACTGCTCTTTGATGCGGTTCTCCATATCACCCCGATCACAATACAGATCTTCGTACAGCGCCTGCGCCGCCCCGCGCTCACCGGTCAGCGAGGTCACGACAAAGCGCGGGTTCTCTTTCCCATTGATATGTTCGGCCTTCGCCATGACGCGCCGCGGGCGGTCCCATCCGCCGTTCTTGGTCTTTTTGGTGCGGTATTCGAATTCGGTGAACACGCGCGCCGGTTGGCCGGTCTGGTTCCACTGCAGGGTCGCTTCATGCATCGGATGTCCGATGATCCGCCGCAACCTCGGATTGCGCGCCATGCCGAGCAGGAAGTCCACCGCGTTGTTCTCACACCAGTTCATCAGCTCGTTGCGGCAGAAGCCGGAATCCGCGCGCACCACGATCTTCACTTCCGGCCACGCCGCACGAATCTGCTTCACTATGCGCTGCAGCTCCCGCACGCAGCCGAAAGCAGCGTCGTGGTTGGCTTCCCGGAGCCGCGCGCACAGAACGTGATCGCCGCAAAACACGTACAGCGGCAGATAGCAATAGCTGTCATAGTAGCCGTGAAAGAAACGGCCCTCCTGCTGGCCGTGCAGCGGCAGATCGGTTGTGTCCATGTCCAGAACGATCTCGGCGGGAGCCTTTTCGTGCGACTCGACGAACACCTTTACCAGCAGTTCATCCACCGCCTCTTTCCAGAACGTGATCTTCTTATAGCGGTCATTGATGCCACTACCCAGCTCCATCCGGTTCAGCGTGCTCTTGCCCGCCAGTGGCTCAGCCAGATCCTGCTTCCCGGCCAGAATGCCGAACACCGGGTCGGTGCGCAGTTGCCCGTGATCGTTCAGGTCTTCGTAGCCCAAAGCCAGGCCATAGATTCTTTGAGCGAGCATCTCCGCGATCGAATGCTCGACCAGCGCCTGGTTCCGGCCGTCCAGAAAACACTCCGCCAGACGCGCCAGCAGGTTCAGCCGCCTGTCGGTCTGGCGCAGCAGGAATGCCCCTCCATCGGAACTGATCGTCCCGCCGTCGAATCGGGCTACGATCTCCCGCTTGCCCGATGCTTCAAATCCGAAGCTGGATTGGTTACACTCCGTCATAGCGGTGGCCGTCCTTTTTTGGCGTTAACTGTTGTGTCGAAACTCAGTTATGCCATGGATGACGGCCATTTGCCTATTCAGTGTGAGAAATGCGGGCTAATAGTTGATTGAGTGTTCCGCCTGGATTATCAATAGGTTCTAAATGTTCCACCCACGTTTACGAAGCCATGGGTGTTGCCTCCAGCGTCGACATAGAAACCGGCAGTGTCGCCAGCGCTGTTGATCGCAACCACCTGGGTCTGAACCGAGCCAGGGAAGTTCTCCGATGTGAAGGAATTCGGGGGTACCAATGTATAACCCTGATTGGGATGCGCAGCGTCCGCCCCGCTCCCGTAATAGCCGCTGATC
>JBAUOG010000636.1:0-1786 GCA_049579625.1 Bryobacteraceae bacterium | reverse complement strand
CCGTAACGCGTTCCAGTGGGAGATCAACGGCTCGCGCGGATCGCTCGCGTTCGACATGGAGCGGATGAACGAGCTGCAGGTGTTCCGCGCCGACGGGGACCGCGCGCGCGGCTTCAAGACGGTGCTCGTCTCCGAGACCGACCATCCGTTCTGGGAGCACTGGTGGCCGCCGGGACACATCATCGGCTGGGGTGACACCTTCGTCCACGAGTTGCACCACTTCCTGGCCGCGGTCGTCGACCAACGTGAGGTCGGGCCGTACGGCGCCGATTTCGAGGACGGCTATCGCGCCTCCGAGGTCTGCGATGCGATCATCCGTTCCGGCGCGACCGGCCAGCGCCAGACGGTCCTGTACCGCTCGCTGTAGGGGCGGAGTCGTGGCGGTGGTAGTTCGCCGGCCGCGGGGATACGAATCCCCCACGCGGGCCTACGACCCGTCCGGGGATGCCACTGCTTCCGCCGCGCCATAGTGGGGCCTGCTCCGACCGGCTAGTGCTTCTTCCCCTTGCTGAGCACGAGGTTCAGCTTCGAGCCGGCGGGCAAGTGAGTTCCCGCCTTGGGCTTCTGGGAGATCACGCGTCCCTTCTTGACGCTCGAGACCTTCTTGGTGACCTTGCCCGCCTTGCAATGCGCGTCCGTGAGCGCGCTCTTCGCGGCGGCGAACGTCTTGCCCTTCAGCTTCGGGACGACGCAGGCGGGCGCGGACTTGAGGGTGAACGTCGCGGTCACCGACCGGGCCTGACTCATCGTCACGCTGCAGCCGCCGGTGCCGGAACAGGCACCGGACCAGCCGGAGAAAACCGACCCGCTCGCCGGCGTCTCCGTGAGCGTCACGCTTGTCCCCGTGGCGTAGGCGTGGGAGCACGTCGCGCCGCAGGCGATGCCGGCCGGAGTCGAGCCGATGTTGCCCGATCCCGTCCCCGCCGTCGTGACGGTCAAGGTCTGGGTGCTTCCCTGCACATTGATCTGGATCGACTTGCTGCCCGTGCGCCCGTTGTTCAGGGACGAGTCGCTGTCCGTCACCGTCAGCGTGACCGTCTCGGCGCCCGGCGAGGTGTACGTGTGACTCGTCGTGGCTGCAGACGTCGTCGTGGTGGTGCCGTCTCCCCAGCTCCACTTGTACTGGATGATCGAGTCTCCGGGGAACGGCACGGTGCTGCCCGATGCGCTGAACACGTGGGCTACTCCGGCGTCGACCGTGCCCGGGGCCTGGATCACGGCGGTCGGGAAGAGCGGCTGGAACGGGGTGACGCCCTTGGGCGTCCCGACGCCTGAGACGCCGTCGTAGCCCGCCTTGGCGTTGCACTGGGCGATGTTCGTGAGGACCGTGCTGCCGGTCGGGCCCCACATGCAGTCCAGCAACTCCCCGTACTGCTGGTTGATGTTCGCCCCAGAGCTGCAGCCGGTCGCGGAGTCCCCGCCGCAGGCCGCGTTGCCGCCGGCCGTGACGTCGAAGAGCTGGGACGGGCTGGTGTGGAAGTGCCCGTAAAGCGTCAGCGCTGGGTACTTGACTCCCGCCGGCCCACCTGCCAGCGCCCACATCGCGGCCACGAGCGGCGAGGCGAGCGAGGTGCCGCCGATCGTCCCCCAGCCCGGGTCGCTGCCCGGGCAGGGGTTGCCGTTGTCGTCGGTGGTCGTGCACCAGCTCGTCGTGGTCTCGTAGGTGTCGTAGCCGGTCATGTAGTCGGCGTCGGCCGCCACGTCGACCCCGTTCCGATGCGAGGCTCCGCAGCCGAGGGTGCTGTAGCCGGGGACCGCCTGCTGCCACGTCTGTGCGGTGTAGATC
>JBAUOG010000635.1:0-2874 GCA_049579625.1 Bryobacteraceae bacterium | reverse complement strand
CACGCGCTTCTTGAAGTCCACCAGCATGCTTTCCTCAAGACGCACGTGTGTCGGCTTGCGGACCAGATGCGGTGTCTGCTCGATCTTCTCTTGCAAGCGCAGCAGTGCGTAGAAGAGGTTTTCTGGACGCGGCGGGCAGCCGGTTACGTACACGTCCACAGGCACGATCTTATCCACACCTTGTAGAACCGCATAGGTGTTGAAGGGGCCTCCAACGCTGGAGCACGCGCCCATGGAGATGACCCACTTCGGTTCCGGCATCTGGTCATAGATGCGCCGCAGCACGGGCGCCATCTTTAGCGTCACCGTGCCGGCGACAATCATCAAGTCCGATTGCCGGGGGCTTGGCCGAAACACCTCGGCTCCAAAGCGAGCGATGTCGAACCGCGATGTAGTTGAAGCGATCATCTCGATGGCGCAGCAGGCCAAGCCGAACTGCAGCGGCCAAAGCGAGGACTTCCGTGCCCAGTTGAACAGGTAGTCCACTGACGTGGTCAGAAAGTTCTTCTCGAATTGATTCTGAAGAAAGGACATGGCATCGAGGACTGGCGCCCAGCCGTCGCCGAACGAAAGAGACTGCTACGAAACCAGTGTAGCGCCGGCTTCTTGAGCCGGTTTTCTCATATTGCGATCCGCTTTGTACCAATCGAGCGTCGCCCGCAGTCCCGCTTCGAAGGTGTACGCGGGCGAATGTCCCAGGTCGTTGACGGCTGCGGTGGTATCGGCTTGTGAGTCGCGAACGTCGCCGGCGCGCGGCGGACCATACAAGGCCGGAATCTTGACGCCCTCAATCTTCTGTAGCAAGGCCCAGGTTTCGTTCAGCGTGTAGCGGTCTCCGTTGCCCGCGTTGTAGACGCGCCCGCTCACGCCCGCTGCTTCGGACGCCTTCAGCAAAAGTGATGCGACATCCTCCACATAGGTGAAGTCGCGGCTTTGCTCTCCATCACCGTAGATAGTGGGACTCTTGAGCTCAATCAAGCACTTCATGAACAGCGACAAGACGCCCGAGTAGACGCTGTTCGGGTCCTGGCGCGGCCCAAACACATTGAAGAATCGCAGCGACACAATCTCGAGATCAAAACAGGAAGCGAACGCGGCGCCGTAATACTCGCCTAGGAGCTTCTGCACCGCATACGGCGATTTAGGCCGGGGACTCATTGTCTCCACCTTCGGCAGCACTTCCGTGTCCCCGTAAGCGGATGAAGAAGCCGCGTACACAACCCGGCCGGCCTTGCCCTCGGCCGCCGCCCGATAGACGTTGAACGTGCCGTCGATATTGACGTTATGGCTCGGCACGGGATTGAGAATCGATTTGGGGACGGATGGCAGCGCGGCCAGATGAAAGACACGATCGCTACCCTGGATGATCGGGAAGAGGGCGTCATAGTCGCAGATGTCCACATCATGCAAGCGGACATGGCTCCCCAACTCGCTGAGGTTTTCACGTTTTCCCGTAGCCAGGTTGTCGATCACTTCAACCTTGTGCCCCTCCGCCAACAGGCGGCGCACTAATGTCGAGCCGATGAACCCGGCCCCTCCGGTCACAATGGATCGTTTCATAAAACTCTAGTGTCGCAATTCGTTCAAAATCGCTTACCGCTCGCGTAGCCGCATCCGCTTCCTGACGCGCGCGGTTCCGTGCTGCTACGTTGTCGCGGCTCCGAAATAATCCGCGTTCATCAGCGTTCATCCGCAGCCAAGAAATTCGTTGATTCTTTTCACCTGCCTGCCACCACTCCGCGCAAGTGCTCGATCGCGCCGCGAGTAATCGTCTCGGCGCCGTGGCTGAAGTCGAATACTTCCAGTGAGATCCAGCCTTGATAGTTCAATGCCGCCAGCGTGTTCATCAACGCTTGAAAATCGTAATCGCCCGTTCCCGGTTCACGTCCATCCAACTCGTTGACGTGGATATGTTCGATGTATGGCCAGTAGCGCCGGATAAGTTCGGGATGCGGGTCCGTCTCATCAACCGCATTGTGTGAATCGAACATCGTGCGGACGGCAGGGCTCCCAATCTGCTCCACGATGGCAGCCGCATCGGCCAGCCGGTTAATGATGTCGCTTTGATTGTGCGGCAGCGCTTCCACCAGGATCCGCACGTTCCGGCCTTCCGCTTGTGCCGCCATCTTAGCCAGTTCCTCGGTGAATACTTTGGTCGCTTCGGCCGGCGTCATGCCACCGGTGCTCGATCGCTGCTTCGGCGAACCGAACACCAGCACGCCGCCATCGCCCAGATCGGCACACAGATCAATCAATCGCCGAATGTGTTCCCAACTCTTCGCTCGCACTTCATTATCCGGTGTCGTGACGTGCAAACCCTTTGGCGAAACCATGAGCCAGTGCAAGCCCACAAAGGCAAGCTGGTGATCGGCCATCGTCAACCGATATTCGGCGCGCTGTGCAGCAGAGATATCGGAGGGTTGCTCGGCCAGCGTAAACGGAGCGATTTCTATGCCGTCATACCCATACAGGCGAATGGCGGCGCACGATTCGGCAAAGGGCGTTGTTTCGAAAACCTCGTTGCAAACCGAGAAGCGAAGGGGCGCAGCCATCGCCCCAGTGTAACCAGAAGCTGAGGGGCTGCGCGTGCGTAAGGCTTATCCACTTTGGGATACTCAAGTTTACCGATCTCATGTCCTTCGAATGTCACGACCAGGTGGTCCTCGAATCGAACCTCAGCCCGCTGCCGCTGCTCGCCCGTGGCAAAGTACGGGATGTCTACAATCTGGGTGAGACGCTGCTATTCCTGGCCACGGACCGGATCTCCGCTTTCGACTGCATACTCGGCAGCGGAATCCCCTGCAAGGGGCGCGTGCTGACGCAAACCTCTTTGTTCTGGTTTGATTACCTCTGCGACATCGTCCCGAATCACGT
>JBAUOG010000634.1:0-18525 GCA_049579625.1 Bryobacteraceae bacterium | reverse complement strand
GCCGAAAGGAAGAGGGCCACTAGCAGCAGGCTGCTCTCGAAGGGACGGGTCAGCAACAGCAACACACTGCCAACGGCCAGGAGCGCCCCAAAGCGGTATTGTCGGCGCAGGCGAATCCGCCCCCAGGCACCCAGGGCGAGTATGGTTCCAAGAAACGCCACGCCGCCACCCCAGTAGCTGTCAACCCAGTAACTAACGATGCCAAAGATTCCGATCGCAGAAAGGCCTGCCGCAATGGCCCAAGCGGGTGGCGTCCAAGCAAGGAGAGCCCAATACAAGGTCGCGCAGCCAAGTGCGACGCTCAACAGTGCGCCGAAGAAGGGATGTCCGAAGACGCGCTGGCCAAAGGCAAGGAAGAGTCCCTGTCCGGGCTGGTATTTGGAGGCATAGGTAGGGGCCAACAGCACGTGCGCCGCTTCAAAGAACTCTGGACGAGGCAACGGTGTGTTGGTCAAGCGGCCGGCCGCATAGGTATCGCTCGCCAGCAGATAGCTGAACTCGTCGTGAAAAGATGGACGCGGCAACCCTGTTCCGACCAATAAGGCACATCGCAAGATAATTTCCAGAGCAAGGATGCTGAAGAAACAGATACCCTGATGTGCGCTAAGCCATTTGGCGGATGTGATGAGCCGATCGGCAACGCGCTGCCTGAAATGTCGAGTGGCAGCCGTTTGGCCAGCGACAAGGGGGCGCGATTCATCCGTGTAGCCCAAGTACTGAGTGTAAACGGAAGACGAGAAAGCGGACCGCGGGCGGCGACCCTATGCCATCGGCCACAATGCCGGTCTGGTTACTTGACCTGCATCGACTCGATGTAATGCACAAGATTCGCAATGCGTAAGTGAACAACGGTATCGCTGTGCTGGTTCATGGAACTGAACACCGTCCCCCAGACCGGCATTGTTGTTGAGCCATGCGCAGCCGTCGGCATATTGGGATCGCCTTTGATCGCGGTATACACTTCCGCATTGGGAAACTTACCGTTGTTCTTAACGGTTAGCTGCGTCAGATCCGTGGGGGCCGTCTTCAGGGATTCCGCCGCTGGGCCGTTTCCCTTACCGTCCACGCCGTGACAGGCTGCGCAATACGCCTTATACATCTCTTGGCCACTCGCTGGTGAGGTGACAGGCGGCGGACCCTTTTTTACGGTAGTCTGCCCAGTCAACACGACGCTCACGGCGCCAAGAAACAATGCGAATCGAACCAAACCCAGTGAATTTGCGGACATAAGAAATGTCTCCTCACGCTGAGTTCAAATGGATCTGTTCGGCTTCCTCAACATTACGTCTCGATTGACAAAGGTGTGCCACGGCAGTCGCCGTGGCGCCCGATGATCAAGTGAACTCAGCTATTGAGCAAACACTAGCCGCTCAGATGTGTTACTTAACTTGCATTGACTCTACGTAGTGAACCAGGTTTGCGAGCCGCAGATGAACTTCGCTCTGATCGCTGTGGCTCATTTGGTTGAGCATGGTCCCCCAGACCGGCATGTCTGCCGTCCCGTGCGCCGCGATCGGCATCCCTGTGTCACCCTTGATCGAGGTGTAGACCTCCGCAGCCGGGAACTTCCCGTTGTTCTTTGCGGCGAGCATGGTCAGATTGGTTGGTGGCGTCTTCATGGCTGAAGCCGCCGGACCGTCTCCTTTGCCAGTTGCACCGTGGCAGGCGGCGCAATACGCCGTGTACATCTCGGCTCCGCTCGCTGGCGACGTAATCGGCGGAGGTCCTTTCTTAACAGCAGTCTGCGCGCTTACGACGACTGTCATGGTCCCGAAAAGCAGCGCAAAGAATGGAACAAGGCGTCGTGGTCTTGTACACATACACTTTCTCCTAAGTAGTTGATTTGGAGCTGGTTTACACACCAGTCAATCCTCAACTCCCGGTTCCATTATAGGGCGGTTAATTCCCCTTATGCTGTAGTGTTAACAGATCAGAAGCGGGCAGAAAATTTAAGGCGCTAAATATGCATTATCTGAGGGTTAGGCACGCAACCGGGCAGGCGGAGAGGCCGGTTTGAACTGCGGCTACTTCAGTTCGAAGTGGCGAGCGCAAAGGCGACAGAGCACGTGGTCGATATGTACGGGTGGACTCTCAACGAAATCGGGTACCCAGTCCCAGCGACCACTACCGTCTTGCCGTGCGGTAAATCGACAGTGTGCGCACATGGCAACGCGTCCTCTCAAGTCATAGTAGTTATGACTTGGCGGGAGAGCCGGAAACGGATGAGGTTTCTCTGCAATTAAGGTATGACGAATCAAGACGCCGTCATCCGCGATTGGTTCGACGACCATCTTAAACTCGCGAAGCAAACTGGCGGAGGAGCAGAGATAGAACAGGTGCCAAGCGCGGTTGTAATCGATTACATCGCGGAGGTGCAGGTAATAGAAGTCCCGCAGGCAAGGCGAGATCGCGTCGAGCATTGAACTACCAACCGCGCGACGGCGCAACAAACTTTCACAATTGTTCTGGAGCGCGGCAGAGTCCCAGGCGTGGTTACAATACGAGATTCGAAAATCCTGATCTACTGCACAGACGATGTCGTAGTCATCATCGAACTGTGTATGTAGGGTTTCTGTGCTGAAATCAACTACCATGTCGCACCGCCCTGTAAAAACAGCTTAGCGCCTAAATGCAAAATAGTTGCAAGAAAAATCGCATCGGACATGATTTTTTCCACAGAGTGCCGTGTAAGCCAATAGAGTTATGAGTTTCATCAAATGCCGCGATGGGTTCAAGTTGATTTTCTTCTAGCGATAACGCGAGGCGCGAGGCTCAGCACCGTTTCATCGAGTGACACGATGCCGATTTAAGTTGACGCGGCAAGCCTTATAAACCAGCAGTGCCATATCGTCATGTTGCGGACCGCCGCCCTGATTGCGCCGCAGCCGCGGAACAAAGCCTGCAGGATTGATTCCGCAGGCTAATGAAATACCGCATCAGCGGTCGCAAGCGTGCGATCTACTCCCACTCATAGTCGTTGGAGGTCATAGCTTCACTAATGCCGTCCGTGTAAGCGATTACCAAATCGTCAGGCTGCAAGGACGATGGCGCCTTCCGTGTTAGAGGTCGTGCGCAGCAGACCTACCACGGGGTGGCCGACATTCAATGGTGCGGCCTCATCACTCCCACCATGCGTGGAACGAAGGACGAATGGCGTGTTATGTCGGCGCTTACATAACTTAGTTCCTGGAGGACCGCGTATCGATGAACGGCGGAGGCTTCAAACACCAGCGGATTGATCTTTTAAGGCTCGGCCACTACTGCTGCTGTTGTTGTTGCATATGCTGCAACGGCGGTGGCGGTGGCGGCTCCTGAGCCTTCTCAACCAGGATGGACCAGTCTTCAGGAACCGGCAGTTCCTGATCGAGCGGGGGCGGAGCCTCAGAAGGCGCCACACGCACCGCGACGCTCAGTTCGCTGACCGTTTTGCCGCGAAAAATGCCTTTGGTAGGCGGGACGTCGGCGTAGTCACGGCCAATTGCAGTCCGAATGTGCCGGTCGCCGGCAAATAAAAAGTTGGTGGGATCGAAGCCCACCCATCCGAGGTTCGGCAGCAGGGCTTCAACCCAGGCGTGGGTGGCGCCTTCCGAGGAGCGGTCGTGATCCTGGCTGCGGTGATGCAGATAGCCACTAACATAACGGCACGGGATCTGGAGACCCCTGACCATGGCAATCATGATATGCGCGAAGTCCTGGCAGACGCCTTTCCCGCTACGGAGCGCATCATCGATGGGAGAGTCGACCCGCGTCGTTTCCTTCACGTAATCAAAGTGCCGGTAGAGGCCCTCATTGATGTGGTTCAACACGATCAGCGGGTCGTCGCGGCGGCGAACATCGAGCTGCCGCGCAAGTTCCATCAGCAAAGGCGTTGGCGTGGCGAACTCGCTGGGCAAGAGCATTTCCCAGTAGTCGCCATTGTTGACCATGGAATCCAGTTCCTGCCACGAATCGGGGCCGAGCGACATGGGAGGCATCACGGCCCGTTGCAAGTCGACTAGCGATTCGGCAACGATAACGAGCTGGGCGTGAACGCCAGGGATATCGAAGTGATGAAGGTTGTTGCCGAGGTGATCGCGATAAGAGAACACGCGGCAACGCGGACTCACCGAGAGATGAAAGGTGAGACACCGCTGGTTACCGTCGCTGCGCGGGTGCATGCGCGTTTCCATGACGCTTTCGCTGACGGGTACCGAGTAGCGAAACTTAGTGAGGTGGCGAATCGTGTAGAACATGCTGTGTCTATCCGGCGAGAGCCGCTTCAATGGAGTAGTGCACATACAGGGCGTAGATGGTCTGGTGGATCTCCTGGCACTGGCGGACAATGTGCTTCAGGTAGTTCGAGACGCCCTGGTCGACGATTTCGGGAACCTGGCCGAAATGAAGGGAGGATTGCAGGCGCCCTGCCAAGCGGGTCAGGGGCGCTGCGCGCCGCTTCCCTCCCTCGCCATGAATGGCTTCGAGCGAGCTTTGCAGACAGTCAATGGCAAAGCGAACCGAGTGTGGAAACTCTTCGTTGAGCAGCAGAAACTCAATGATACGCTCCGGACTGACATCTGCCGTGTAGACCTTGCAATAGGCTTCGAAGGCCGTACATGAGCGCAGCAGGCCAATCCATTCCAGATACTCATTTCCTTCGACCACGCCTTGCGGCTGGTTCCAGAACTCATGTGTGTAGACATCGAGCAGGGTAACGGTGGCCGAGGCGCGCTCGAGGTAGCGGCCCAACTGGATGAAGTGCCAGCCTTCGCCATGGCTCATGGTTGAATCGGTGACGCCCTGAAAGAGTTGTGCACCGGCCATCACCGCCTGCAGGAAATCCGATGGCTGGGCCTCATTGAGTTCGTTTGAATCGGAGCGCGTAACGTCGTGATACAGCCGGTTGAGCTGCTGCCATTGCTCGGAGCTGATTTGCTCGCGCACCTGGCGCGCATTTTCGCGCGCCGACATAATGCACGAGATGATGGACGAGTGGTTTTCGTCGTCGAACGTCATCAGGTGGGCCAGCACATAGGCATCGCCGCCCCACTCAAATCCGGCCGGTTCACCGAGCGCGGTCAGGACGCGCTTCCAGCGGCGGTCGGCGCTAGAAGACGATTCGTCAAGCATGAGGTTCAGATTCACGTCGATGAGCCGCGCGGAGTGCTCGGCGCGCTCCAGGTAGCGGCTCGTCCAATAAAGGCTGTCGGCGACTCGGGAAAGCATAGCGATTTCAGTTTCCGTTGACTAGTGAGTGAGTACCCAGGTGTCCTTACTACCACCACCCTGAGATGAGTTGACCACCAGTGACCCCTTCCGCAACGCGACGCGCGTCAGGCCGCCGGGCACGATGGTCACCTTGTCGCCGAAGAGAACATACGGACGGAGGTCAACGTGGCGGGGCTCCAGACCATCGTCGATTAGACAAGGAGCGCGCGAGAAGTTCAGGGTCGGTTGAGCAATGTAATTGCGGGGATCCGCTTCGATGCACTTCCGAAACTCTTCCCGCTGCTCGGCGGTGCTGTGCGGGCCGATCAACATCCCGTAGCCTCCGGATTCGCCCACCGCTTTCACCACCAGCTTGTCGAGGTTCGCGAGGACATGCTGGCGCTGAGCGGGATCGGTGAGTAAGTACGTTTCGACGTTATTCAGAACGGGATCTTCGCCCAGGTAATACTTGATGATCTGAGGGACGTAAGCATAGAGCGCCTTGTCGTCCGCGACACCATTGCCGAGGGCATTGGCCAGCGTCACGTTGCCGGCACGGTAGGCGTTGAATAGGCCGGCTACGCCGAGCGTGGAGTCGCTGCGAAATGCCAGCGGATCGACGAAGTCGTCGTCAATACGGCGATAGATCACATCGACACGCCGCAAGCCAGCGGTGGTGCGCATGTAGACGACGTTGTCATGGGTACACAGATCGCGGCCTTCGACCAGTTCGATACCCATCTGCCTGGCCAGATAGGCGTGTTCAAAGTAGGCCGAGTTGAAGACGCCCGGAGTGAGAAGGACAATGGCCGGTTCGGGGCGGCCTTCGGGAGCGAGCGAGCGAAGCGTGCCAAGCAGTGACTGGCTGTATTGCTCAATCGGGCGCACGCCGCACCGCAGAAACAACTGCGGGAATATGCGCTTCATCACCATGCGGCTGGTGAGCATGTAGGAGACGCCGCTTGGCACGCGGAGATTGTCTTCGAGCACCACGAACTCGCCATTCTGGAGTCGGATCAGGTCCGTCCCAACGACCGCAATGTAGATGTTCCGGGGCACTTGCAGGCCGCGCATTTGGCGGCGGAAGTGCTTGCAGCTGAAGACGACTTCGCGCGGCACGATCCCGTCGGCGAGGATCCTGCCTTCGTGATAGATGTCGCGCAGGAATAGGTTCAGGGCGGTGATGCGCTGGGTGAGCCCCGACTCGATGCGAGTCCACTCGGCGTTCGTGACGATGCGCGGCAGAAGGTCGTGTGGGAAGATCCGCTCTGTGCCTTCCTGGCGGCCGTAGACGGTGAAGGTTATGCCTTGGTTGAGAAAGGAGAGATCGGCCGAATGCTTCCGGCGCCGCAATTCGTCCGGTGGCAAAGCGGCCAGGTTCTCAAGCAGGGCGGCGTAATGTGGCCGTACCGTGCCGTCACCTTCGAACATTTCGTCAAAGGCGCTGTCAAGAAAATAGTTTTGAAAAGCCGGCGAATCCAGCGGATTCGAAGCACCGACGGAAGTCATAGGAGTTTAGTTGAGTTAAACCGAACTTCAGATCTACTTCGGACGGGGAAGGAATTCTCGAAGGTATCACAGGAGTGCATGACGCTTCAATAAAAGGGCTCCGCCTGCCACCGACGCGCGGCTAAGCCGGGCCGGAACGCCAGGAGCCAAAGGGCTGAATCCAGGTTACTTCGCCCGCGATTCCGTGGCCCGCGCGCATCGCGCCGGCGCTTTGGTAGCTGATGTAAGACAAGGCCCCGAGGGCGATCATGAGCGCGATGTAGTAATAGGCGGTGGCGTGGCTGGGCTGCGCCGGGAAGTCTCGCTTATAGAGCCGGTAGCCAGTCGCCAGGGCGATGAAGAGGAACAGATTCTCACCCAGAAGCCACCACATCGCGAGGGAGACCATCAGTACCGCGACGCGCTCCTGTTTGCCGAGCGCATTCATAGCGGACGAACCGTCAAAGATCATGATGGGGATGAGATTCAGCAGGTTGATCCATGCGCCGGTGTGGGCGACAGCCAGCCAAACGCCGTGGCCCGTCGCCTGGTAGACACTGTAGGCGATGAGCGCCGCGAACAGGCCGAATAAAGGCCCTGCCAGCGAGATGCGGGCCCGGACAACGGGATCGACACCGGCGCCTTGCCAGCGCACGTAGGCCGCGATGCCCGGGATGAAAACCGGCAGCTCGGCGGAGAAGCCATACCGGCGTACGGTAATGTAGTGCCCCATCTCATGCGCGGCGATGGAAAGCACAAAGCCGAGAGCAAACCACCAGCCAAAGAGCGCCCAGTAAATTCCCAGAAATGCGGCGACGCTCAGGAGCGCCTTGAAATTGGTCAAGCCGAGGAGCAGCAGCTTTCCCTTTGTGAGGAAAAAGAGCGCTGCCCATTTGAATTTGAGCAGCAGCACCGCGATCGCGCCAAAGGGTCCCAGCCGCTTGACCCAGGCAGGCTTCTCGTCCGATGCCGGCTGCTCAGATTGACCCGGGCCCGCTGCGATCTGGCGGCTCAGTGCTCTGACGGAATTGAGCACAGTCTGGTATTCGGGCGCGCTCTCCGGGATCAACCGCAGCGCGCTCTGCCAGATATCTCGCGCGGCGACCCGGTCGCCCTTCGCCATGGCGTCAGTTGCTTTGGCCGCCAGATCTCGCAACTCTTTCGCATGCACGAATTGCCGGCAATGCGGGCAGACCAAGGCATCAGACGGCACGGACTGGCCGCAGGAGGAGCACAAGACTTGCCGATCAAGGGACGATGCCGCCACAACACCAGTGTATCGACCGGGCAGGAAGCGCTGACTTTCCTGGAAACACGACTGGCGAAAGTAATAGACTTCAGTCATGACTAGAAGAACACTCGTCGGTTCCCTGGTAGCAACGGCAGCCGCTTTCAACGCCAAGGGCGCGACACAAAAGGAATGGAAGCCCAGGCTGGGCATCCTGGGTCCGTACACGCCCGCCAATGTTCAGTTCGCCAAGGCACAGGGCTATACGAACATGATCCTCGGCTCGGGGCCGGGCTCTACGCTGGATGCGACCACCATAACGGATGCGCAGATTGAGACCGTTCGAAAAACCCTGGACGAGTCCCAGATGCATGTCTCGGCGCTGCAGGTGACGCAGAACCACATTTCAGCGGACCCCGGGAAACGCAACCACGAAAACGAGTATTTCATTAAGGCGATTGAGCTGGCCGGCAAGCTGGGCATCCCAAACATGGGCGCCATGTCGGGGAAGAATGCGGCGCTTCCCTTCCCTAAACAGATTGATGAAATTGTTCGCGTCTATACCGAGAAGTACTTTCCGGTCTGTGAGAAGTACAAAGTCCGCATCTGCTGGGAGCCTTGGCCTGAGGGCCCGAACCTGGCCACCTGCGCGGTCGGTTACGAAGCGCTGTTCAAAGGGTTCAATGACTCGCCCTATGTGGGATTGCAGTTCGACCCATCTCACTTCGTTCGCCAATTCATGAACCCGATCCAAACGGCCCGGGACTTCTCCAGCTACATTTACGACGTCCATCTAAAGGACACGGAGATCTTTCCCGCTGCGCTTCAGTCGGGCGGCATCAATCCGCCGAACGGCCAGCAATGGTGGCGCTATCGCATCCCAGGTTTGGGTTCCATTCGCTGGAACGAGTTCTTTAGCGTGCTGCAGGCAATTGGTTACACCGGCGGTATGAGCGTGGAGCACGAAGACGACCTGTATGGCGCGGATGAGAACCCCGGGCCGGACTTCAGTGCGCCGTACAAAGTCGGTTTTGTGATGGCGAAGCGTTATTTGTCGACGTACGTCCCGGGATAACAGCGGTGGCCGAAGACGGGCTATCCAGTATCCGGGTTGCTCAAGCGCGCAGTTCGGCGCTGTGCTTCCTCCACTGTTTTGCGGGCCTCAGGACGGAATCGCTCATAGCCCCAACGTTGGCGAAACCAACCGAGCCGCGACGGTTGCGGAGCGGAAGCCCGGAATCCCGAGCCTGTTTGGTTCCTATGGCTACAGACGTTTGGCCTTCGATCGGGTCCAAACCCTAAGCAGTAACGGCTGGTTCCTCGGTGAGGTCGGGCATGTGGTCAGTGGGCAGCATTGACAAGAGGACGGCTGCGATGACTTCGAGCCCTTCCGCGTCATCCTCATCGAAACGGCTGGGGGTCGGACTATCCACGTCCAACACCCCCACCAGCTTTCCCCAGTTGATGAGCGGCACCACAATTTCTGATCGCGACGCGTCGTCGCAAGCAATGTGCCCGTCAAAGCGGCTGACGTCCGGTACTATGACCGTCTGCTGCTTGGCGGCCGATGTTCCGCAGACACCTTTTCCCATACTGATGCGCGAACAGGCCGGTTTGCCCTGGAACGGCCCGAGGACCAACTCGTCGCCTTTTGAGAAGTAAAAGCCAACCCAATTGATGTTGGGGAGTAACTGGTAGAGGAGCGCTGCCGCGTTGGCTGTGTTGGCGGTGAGGTCGGATTCGCCCCGCAACAGCGCGGCCAGCTGTTGGTTAATTTGCGTATAAAGCCCCGGTTTGTCTGAGACCGGAACGACAGGGTTCAACGGATGCATTTAAACACAGAGTCTAACGCACCTTCGAAACGATTCCTAGCTCACTTTGGGCTAGTGCCGCTGCGTTTGGCGGAACGGTCGCTACAAACCCGGCGGCGTGAAACGCGGATGTGAGCTGGCCAACGGTTGCTCGTTGTGCTGATCGCCGGCGGGTTCTACCCCTTGTTTTCGAGCATGTTGTGGGTAAGCTTTCGGTGATAAGGCGACGAAATGTAGCCTCTGGCTTCGGATCCGATGTCGGATTGGACGGAGATGTTGGCTGCCTGCTGGTAGGCGGGAATGGCGTTCTTATGTTCGCCTTTCAAATCGAACGTTTGGCCGAGTCGAAACCACGCCAGTTGAGCCGTGCCCAGGTCGAGCTTTTCACTGTTGGCCGTCGCGCGCTGCAGGTTGGTGAGAGCGCCATCCAGATCGTCGTACCAGAACAAGAGGTTCCCGCGAAGGTAATCGATTTTCTGCGTGGACAGGTTCGCGTAGCCGGGGAGGCCCTGCTGCTTCATTGCTTCGACGTCGGCGAGGACACGAAGAGCGTCCTGCTTGTCGCCGATGTCGCTATACATCTGAACCTGTTCCAGGCGGAAGAGATAGTTGCGAGGGAACGTCTGCGAGAGCTCTTTCAAAAGCGGGATGGCCTCCTGGGATCGGCGTTCGCGGCGGTAAATCGCCGCCAGCAGAATGCGAGCATCGTACTTGTCCAGGACACCCTTTTGCGCCACCAGTTGCAGCGCCTTGATGCCGCCCTCCCGGTCACCATGAAATCCGGCCAGAAAGCCGAACATGCGCATGTAAAACGGCAGGCTGCCGACAATGTAGTCGTGGAGGCCCTGCACGGTGTGAGCGTCAACGAAGTTGGGATCTACCTCCAATAGCTGGTTGCTGTATTTTCGGGAGGCGGTGGCATCTTTGAGAGCGTCGGTCCAGGCCTTCTCGACCAGAAACAGATAATTCGCGCGCAGACCGTGAGCCACACTGAGCGCGTAGAGCGCCCGAATGTCTTTGGGATTCTTTGCCAGATCTTGCTGGCCCAGGGACATCGATTTGTTGATCGCTGTTGTAAAACGTTCTCGAACCGCCGGCGGGACTTCCATTTTGGCTCGCCGCACGAACGGGTTTGTCCCGGAAACGAGCTGGCTCTCGAGCGCGCCATTTCGAAACATCTCGCGATAGAGGATGCCCTGCGCCAGGTGGTTCCAGGCCTCCGGATCCGTCGGATGGGCATCGACCTCTTTTTGGAAGTCGACGATGGCTTCGTCGTATTCGTTGTTATAGAAGTGTTGCCATGCCGGCTGAGTCAGAGGGTCGACAAAATGATAAACGCTGTCTGCGGAAAGCCGAGAGACGAAAAAACACACGAAGAGTGCGGCCAAAAGAAAGCGCATGCTATCTTCTTCATTCTCGAATACTCCATCGTCGCCTGTACCGAAAGAATAGTGCATTCGCACGATTGGCATGCGTTTCTGTCAGGAATATGGTGATTTCCAGGAGGAAACCGGTATGACTAAGCTCGATCTCTACCGGAAGCACAAAGCTGAGTACGTGACGCCGGAACAAACCGAGGTCATCGCGGTTGGTCCAGCTCAATACCTGGCAATTGAAGGCAAAGGAGCTCCGGGCTCCGAAGCTTTTCAGAGCGCCATTGGCGCTCTGTATAACGTTGCATTCACGCTAAAGATGAAGTTGAAAGCGAAGCAGGACTACATGGTCTGCAAGCTGGAAGGCCAATATGGGGTGGATCAAAAGAATTTCGCTGAAGCACCTCAAGAAACCTGGCAATGGCGGCTACTCATCCGGACTCCCGACTTCGTCACCAATAAGGAAGTGGCCAAGGTGATCGAAACATTGATCGCGAAGGGCAAGCCAGCCGAAGTGGCGAACGTGAAACTCATGAAGATCAACGAGGGTTGTTGTCTGCAAGCGCTTCACACTGGCCCTTATACAAGCGAGCCGGTCACCATCGAGGCAATGCTCAAGCGTGCGGCAGAGGAAGGTTATTCACTGGCCGGCCTGCATCATGAAATCTATTTATCGGATCCCCGAAGGGTGCCACCGGAAAAGCTGCGCACCATCCTGCGGTTGCCTGTAACCAAGAACTGAAAACCGGATCTACCAGAGCACGCGTAGGGGATAAGGCTCAATCGGAGCAGCAGTTTCACGCCGGACCCACTGGCGGGCAGATCGGCGCACCGTCAACCTCTGCAAGCTCCTCGCCGGTCATGGCGGCGAAGGTATCGGGCTCCCATTGGATGCGGCCTTTTAGCAATCCGGCAACGCGAGCCGCCTGAACCGGAGGAGTCCCAATAGCGCGAAGTTCAGCCACTGGTTGGTTGTCCCGGCACACGATGACTACGTCACTCCGAAGCCAGCAAGCGGATCCGTGCTCTTTCAGCAACGTGTTAGAGAAGCAACCGCGTCGTCCGTTGAAGCTGGGCCGGGGTCAGAGGACGCCAGATTTGTCCTACGCGGCGGCGAATAGTAAGTCACTTCATGCTATGTTTCTGGGTCCTCGCAGTTCTCGACGTTCACAATGCCAAGGAAAGCGGCTTCTGAGGCGCGATTCCCTCGAATCTCGTTTCGCCGTCGACGATCAGCGTTGCCGCGCCGGGAACGCTCAGGCCGCCCGGTCCCAGATCAACGGTGAGCTCCTTCGCCTCCGAGGTCTGAATTCGAATTGTTGAGGACTCAATCCAGCATTCGAAGCTGACACGAGGTTCGGCATTGCCGTAGGCAAGCGAATATCTCTGCGGAATAGAGATGCCCCAGATGCCTCTGTGTTTGGGCGTATCGGCCACAAATGAGAAATGGCTTGGCCTGCGGCGGATATGCTCAAACAACCAATGCCTCAATGCCGCTCGATCCTGCTGACGAGGATTGTGGCCCACGCCCTTCGCCACGACGACCGTTGGAGGATCGCCAACACTTGTCAGAGCGTCGCGAAACTCCTCAAAAGCCGGTTTGCGATTTTCGATCGGGTCTTGATCACCGAGCCAAAGATAAAACGGAACATGCCGCGCATTGGGAACTAAGCCGAGCTCAGGCGGAGCCGACCCCGGATGACCAGACATGATCCCGGCGGCCGCCCATAAATCCGGAGTGCGCTGAACAATCGCCCAAACGTCATCCCCGCCCCACGAGTGACCAGAGATGTACCAGCGATCCGGATCGAGCTTCGCGAAGCTTTTGACATCATCAATCGCCTCCCATATGTCCGGCTCCGACCCGTTGTCCTCACGCCAAGCACCATTTCCGCGCAGCCACGGACGTAACGTGATGGCTTCGTCCTTTGGGCTCTGGTCTTCCTGGTGTCGCAGAAAGGTGCTGCTGACCAAGCCAAGCGGCGAATCCGCCTCCCTGCCGTGAAGCTCGACCAAGAGGGGGTAGGTCGTGTTGGCGTCCCATCGCGATGGTAGACCAACGGCATAAGGCTGTAGCGTGCCATCACTTCGAGAGACGCGGGCGAGATTCAGTGCCCGCTTGCCGTTCGCCAGATATGTTTCCGCTCGCCCTCCGTCGTCGCTGAGACCGGCTTCGATCGCCTTCAGGTATCCAAGTAGTTCCTTTGTTTGGCCGTCTCGGCCGACTCCGGCAAACTGTAGCCTAATGATCTCCTCATCGCAGAGCGCGATCACCGACCTCAGATGCCTGACATACAGGGCTGGTTGTGGCTCCCGCAGCAGCGTCTCAATGCGATTCCGGATGAGCCTGCACACACCCTCAGGGCTGTCGGCGATCGAGGTCCTGGCATCTCCGTTGGCTTTCTGGCCGCTCATTTGACCCGCAGACGCAGTCACAAGCAGACCAGCCGTCTGAAGGAAGCTCTTTCGCGTCATCCGACTTCATTATGCTGCACGTCGGTCGCCTCAAGGCTCCAGCCTCGTCACGAAGATACCTTATCCTTCACGCCTGATACCGCCCACCCGCAGGCGTTCGAGCGCTTGCTGCGCACTGGCTGCCACCACCGGGTCCGCGTGCTGGGCGAGTCCTTCCAGTGCGGGCAGAAAAGAAACGTCGGCGCTGTTGCCCATGGCTATGGCGACGTTCCGCAGGAAGCCCGAGTATTTCGTGCGCCACAGTGGTGTGTGACGAAACTGCGCGCGAAACCCGGTTTCCGTCAATGCTGCCAGGTCCTCGAGCGGCGGCGCAAAGGAGCGCGGCTGAAAAGCGGAATCATCCGTCGCCGGAGCCCCGCGGTTCCAGGGGCAGACGTCCTGGCAGATATCGCAGCCGAAGACGTGGTTGCCAAGGCCCGCTTGTTGGTCTTCTGCAATGGCGCCTCGCTTCTCGATCGTGAAGTACGAGATACAGAGTCGCGCATCGAGCCGGAACCCGCCCTGATCATCGGGTACGATCGCTTGCGTCGGGCAGGCATCAATGCAACGGGTGCAGGTGCCGCAGCGGTCTGGTGGAGGCGCATCTGGCGCGAGATCACAAGACAACAGTACTTCACCTAAAAGAAACCAGGAACCCTGCCGCTCATTGATGAGGCAGGCATTCTTGCCGATCCAGCCCAGGCCTGCCAGATGAGCATACGATCGTTCCAGTAGCGGCGCCGTGTCCACACAGATACGAGATTCGAAGGGCTCGGACGATTCCTCGCGGAGTCTCTGTACTAAACGGTCCAACATGCTGCGCAGCACGTCGTGATAATCGTCGCCCCAGGCGTAGCGCGAGATCCAGCCGCGGCCGCTGAGCTCCGCTGCATTCGAGTATGGCTCCGCCGTGTTGTAAAGCTTTCCGACACAGAGGATGCTGCGGGCTGAAGCGAGCAGGTTCTGTGGATCAGCACGGAGCGTCGCGCGATGATCGGCCAGATAAGCCATTTCGCCTGCAAAACCAGCCGCCAGCCATGCTTCGTAGCGGGCGAAATCGGCAGCAGGCGCCGCCCGTGCGATGCCCGCCAATTCAAATCCGCACTCTTGCGCAAGATGTTTGACGCGGGATGCCGTGAGTGCAGCCATAGATGCCGGGATGATACCTTCGAAACTTCATTGTGCGTCACCTATGTTCAAGCAACCACCGCTGCTCGAACTCGCTAACGTCTCCGTAAAACGCGGCGAGCGTCTCGTGCTCGATCGGCTCAGCCTTTCGATAGACGCAGGCGAACACGTTGCGATACTCGGCCCAAATGGTTGCGGGAAATCCACGCTGATTAAAACCATCACGCGCGAGTGTTACCCGCTGATCGATCCTGCCGCTTCCTTTCGGATCCTCGGCCAGGATAGCTGGAACATATTTGACCTGCGAACGCACATTGGAGTCGTCAGCAACGATTTGATGAATTCCTGCACTCGAGACATCACGGGGCGCGAGTTGGTGCTCTCAGGCTTTTTCGGCAGCATTGGCATCTGGCCGAATCATCACGTCACGCCGGAGATGGAACGGGTCGCCGCCGCAGTCATGTCACAGCTGGATACGACGCACCTGGCTAGCCGCTGGCTGGACGAACTCTCCTCGGGCGAAGCCCGGCGCCTGCTCATCGCCCGAGCCTTGATCCACGACCCGCAGACTTTGCTGCTCGACGAACCAACCACCAGCTTGGATCTTGCCGGGCTGCACGAGTTGCGTGGACACCTGCGGGCACTTGCCCAGCAAGGTGTCGGGATCGTCCTGGTGACCCACCATTTGGACGACATTGTGCCGGAGATCGACCGCGTGATTCTCCTCCGCGACGGTCAGGTTTACAGGGATGGGCCCAAGCAGCAGATTCTGAGTGCCGGCGTGCTTTCCGACACATTCCGGGTGCAGGTTGAAGTGGCAGTGCGCGACGGGTTTTATCACGCTTGGTAGGCGCTCAGGAAGCCGCTTGGCGCCGCCTCGCAAACAAGTGTAAACCACTGAATCAAAAGGTGTCTCGGGCGATTCCCAGGCCTTCGGGAAGCTCCCCTTCGCCGCCTAATTTCGCCAGTCAACCTGCCTAGGATGCTGTTTAATTTCTTTTGCTCAGACTGGGCCGGAGCCGAAACTATACTGAATTAGTCAGGTTGTAAACCTATTCCACCGGGAGATGAGTTCGGAAGAAACCGAACAGTAGCAACGGGTTAACGCATGCACAAACCAATCAAATATGTCGAGAAGGCCGTAGCGGTTACCGCCGGCGCTGCCTGGAATGTTTTCGATCTGTTCAATCGGATCGGCCAGAACCCTTCGTTCACTCCGAAGTGGTCCGACAAACCGCTCCTCAAGAGCTATCAGAAATCGAAGCCGCCGCTGGGCTGGCCGCGCGAGACCGACTCACTTTGCCCAAGGTGCATCCCCGAAATCCGGCAGAAAATCGTCGACGGCGAAATCGACTACAAAATCCTTCTCAACGAGCCGGTCGGCGAGATCAAGGCCAAGATCATCGAACGCGATGGCAAGATCCTGATGGTCAAGGAATGCCCCAAGCATGGGCCGTTCGAAGATCTGATGTCCATTGATCCCGCGTTTTCCAAGCATCTCGAAGATGTCTTCCCGGGCCGCGACATCCGCGCCCACAACGACGAAAAGCTGCACAACCACGGATCGAGCACCATTACCCATGGCCGTGGCTCCGTTCTGACGGTCGATCTCACCAACCGCTGCAACATGATGTGCGATCCGTGCTTCATGGACGCCAACCAGGTTGGATTTGTTCACGAGTTGAGCTGGGAGGATATTCAACGCCTGCTCGACAACGCCATCTCCATCAAGCCGCGCCGCCAGATGTCGGTGCAGTTCTCCGGTGGCGAGCCGACCTTGTCCCCCTACTTCCTGGATGCCGTCCGCTACGCCCGCAAGGTGGGTTACAACAGCGTCCAGGCCGCGACCAATGGAATTGAATTCGCCAAGAGCCCTGAGTTTTGCAAGAAAGCGGCGGAAGCGGGTCTCCGCTACGCCTATTTGCAGTTTGACGGCGTAGGCAACCTCGCGAATTCGCACCGTGCCGTCGGCAATCTCTTCGATGTAAAGATTCGCGCCATTGAGAACCTGTGGAGCAACGGTGTCGACATCGTTCCGGTCATCACCATCATCAATGGCATTAACAACGAGCAAGTCGGCGCGGTAGTTCGCTTCGCGCTTGATAATCCGAAGAAGATTCCGTTCCTCTCCTTCCAGCCGGTGTCATTCACTGGCCGCGACGAAGCGGTCACGGACGAGCGCCGCACAGCGCAACGCTACACGCTGTCTCATCTGGCGCACGATGTAAAGAACCAGACCGGGATCGGCGAACCGGTTCGCGACTGGTTCCCCATCTCCTTCATGAGTACCTTCAGCGATTTCGCTGATCTGATCCACGGTCCGAATGCCGATTGGGGTCAGCTGAGCTGCGGCTGCCATCCGAACTGCGGTATCGGCATGGCGATCATGTGCGATAAGGAAACCAAGGAATATGTTCCGGTGACTGCATTCTTGAATGCGGATCGCCTGGCTAAGGACATCGCCCGCATCAACGACGCGGCACGAGGCCGGTTCTTATCGGTGGCGGCCATCTCGCTGGCGTTGCTCCGCAACTACAATCCCTTCAAAGCTCCTACCCACTTCAAGCTGACTGACTTGATGGCGAAGTTTGACAAGTGCTTCGGTATGACCAAGCGGGCACAGACCGGCGGCTACGGCAAGGTGACGGGCGACCGTACCATGGAAGACATCACCAAGCGTCGCCAGGATCGCTGGAACTTCCTCTTCGTCGCCGGAATGTGGTTCCAGGATCTGTTCAATTACGACTTCCGCCGCACCGAACAGTGCATCATTCCATACGCCACGCAAGAGGGTGAAATCTCCTTCTGCGCCTACAACACGGGTGTGGGCTGGCGCAACATCATCGAGAAGATGCACACCACGGCAACGCTCACCAAGTGGTACGAAGACCACGGCCGTCATGAAATCTTCGCTGGCAACAAGGCTGTCCCGCTGGTGAGCGCCGAGCATCACCTGGTGCTTCGTGAAGACGACGTGAACCACGGACTCCAGCACGACCTGGACAAGATCGGCGTGGCCAAGACGGCCCGTGAAGAGAAAACTCGCGCCCGCGACGAAGCCCTGAAGGCTAAGTTAGAAAACGAGCGCATGATGAAGATGTACCGTGAGCATGTACTGGGTGAGAAGATGCCGGAAGGCTTCGTTCCGCTTGGCAACCTGCTATCGGGGAAACCAGCCGCTGCGAAGAAAGTGGCTACCGAAGCCGCCGAAGAAGTCGGCGCCATGGGCGACTAATCTCGCCCAATTACAAAGCGAACCGCCGGATTGCGAACAACGTAGTCCGGCGGTTTTGTTTTTGGGCCTCTTCGCTTTAGAGAAGGCTCTTCACAGGTTCATAATGGTTCCAGAGGCCTTGCTTGCCTCAAGGTAATCTAAAATGACAGTCACACTCGAGATTCCGGAAGAACTGGCCCGACGCTTAGGGCCTGAAGCCCCGCGGATGTCGCGCGAAGCTCTGGGGCTGGAAGCTCTCCGGCAGGGACTGTGGACGGAAGCCGAGCTCGGGCGCTTTTTGAGCCTCACTCGTTTGGCCTTGGATCAGTTTCTCAAAGATCACGGTGTCGATCTTGCCTACCAGTGGGACGATCTCGAGCGCGAGCGCAAGGTTTTCCGCGAGCTCGCAGGGGCATAATGCTGGTCGTCGCTGACACCAGTCCTTTGAATTATCTCGTTTGGATCGAATCGGTCGAGATCCTCCCAAAGCTATTCGGCAGGGTGATCGTGCCTCCAGAGGTGTGTGAGGAACTACGTGCGGTTGATGCTCCTTCCACCGTTCGCGCCTGGGCCAATGAGCTTCCGGGCTGGATTGAAGTTCATACGCCCGATGCGGCCCTGCGCGACGATCCACGCTTGCGGCCG
>JBAUOG010000633.1:0-6848 GCA_049579625.1 Bryobacteraceae bacterium | reverse complement strand
GGCGCCCACCTCGAACTTCTGGAGGCCTGTGGCGGCATTTTCCGCAAGATCCACCACGTAGTCTTCCGCGGAAAGAAGCAACTCGAGACTTTCGCGGATGTCGACTTCGTCGTCGATGACAAGGATTCGCCGCCGGGCAGGAGCCGAGAAGCGGTCGCCCGGTATGTCGGAGGCATGAAGAGCAGAGGATTCCACTAGAGACCGTTGTACCAGAGAGGAAGCAAGGAACCGGAACGATCGCGGCAGGAAAGGCGACCTGTATCATCATTGACGAGGAGGTCATTTAATGATGGAAATGACACGGCGGGCGTTCGCCGCCACGACTGCAGCGGCCGCGTTTGTGCCGCTGGGGAGAGCCAGGGCACTCGAGCCGCTGTCACCTGGAATCAAGATCTCAGTGCAGGTCGATGAGAGCGTCACTGATGAGGATCTGACCTGGATCAAGCAGATGGGTGTCGGCTACCTGAACGTCCAGACCAGGAACGGGCGCGCCACTCTGGAGAATTTCCTGGCCATCAAGAAACGCGTCGAAGCAGCCGGCCTGACAGTTTGGAACATATCGAACAACGACAACCGCAACATTGAAGAGATCACGCTCAACCTCCCAGGACGCGATCAGAAGATTGAGTGGCTGAAGCAGTACATCCGGAACACAGGTAAGGCCGGCATCGGCTACATCACCTACGCTCACATGGCGAATGGCATCTGGTCGAGCGAGCCCGAAACCACACGCGGTGGTGGTAAGTCGCGTTCTTTCCACCTGGCCACCGCAAAGGGCTTCTGGAACGGCAAAGTCTACCAGGGGCCCCTGACGCACGGACGCGCCTACTCGAAGGAGGAACTCTGGGATAACTCCACATACTTCAACCGCCAGATTGCGCCGGTTGCCGAAGAAGCCGGCGTACGAATCGGAATCCATCCCGATGATCCGCCGGTCCCGGAGCTGGGCGGCATCCCGCGACAGATCTTCGGGACGTTCGACGGTTATGTGCGGGCTCTGGAAATCGCGAACTCCCCCAACATCGGAGTGTGTCTTTGCTGCGGAACTTGGATGGAAGGAGGCGCGAGTACCGGCAAGAATGTGTTTGAGGCAGCTCAAGCCTTCGCCAAGATGGGCA
Organism: Bryobacteraceae bacterium; assembly: GCA_049579625.1. Taxonomy (GTDB): domain Bacteria; phylum Acidobacteriota; class Terriglobia; order Bryobacterales; family Bryobacteraceae; genus CAJCIT01. The sequence continues at coordinate 5,730 of JBAUOG010000633.1, read as the reverse complement.
AGCTCTGGAAAGTCCATTTCCGTAACGTTACCTCTCCCATCCCTGACTTCGTTGAAACCTATATCGACGATGGCTATACCGACATGTGGAAGCTGATGAAGACCCTGGTGGACGTGGATTTCCGAGGCAACCTCATCGCGGATCACGTGCCTGCGATGGCGGGCAGCCGGCAAGCCTCGTGGTCATACAGCATGGGCTACATCCGAGCGCTTTATAACTCGGCGCGGGAGGAGAAAGGCAGCTGAACTCTCGGCAAGCGCAACGATCTCAACATTCCCGAAATCCGAGGACGTCGAGACTGAGGCCCGACCGTGAGGGAGTAGCCATGGCCCAGCGGCACACCAAACCGGATGAAGACGCAAGTTTCCTGTCTCCCAGCACAGAACCGCGAGCGTCAGCGAGCGGATCTAACCTCAGCACAGAACCGGTAGAGCCGTGATTAGCTCGCCTTAAGGATGCCGCCCTTACGCTCGACGGCCTTGGTAGAGCCGACCGCCAACGGCACGAAGAAGTCGGCGCCGGTCAGCTTGCATTCGTCCGCCATGTTGAGAGCGTACTCGCAGCGCCCCAGATCGGCAGGGCCGGAGTTGTTGGTACCAAAAGTGAATTTGCAGCCGGCTTGCTTGGCCAAGGTCACGAAGGACTGGCTGGGAATCTTGTAGCGGTTATTGATTTCGATTGCCACATGATTTTTGACTGCGGCGGCGATCACCTTCTCGCGGCGCGCCGGCGTCCAAAGCGTTTCATAATCCTTGACGAGCTGATCCGGCAGGTAGGTGGGATTCACGTAGATATCGACGGGCTCGCGCTCCAGGATTCCGACGGTGCGCTCCACCAGGATATCCATGAACTCCTGTGGGTCGGAGATGACGCCCACCTCGTCCGGTATCCAGAGCCGCATGCGCTCGCCACGGTTGTCGGTCCAGGTCATCGAATCCGTGAACACGTAATCGAACTGTTCGACGGCGCTTCTTGAGAACATCTGCAACCATTCGCGCCCCTCAGCCTGCATGGCGATGAAGACCGGCAAACCTTGGAGACTTGCGACATACTTGCGCGCGCCCTCATCGCTGGTGACTGGCTGTCCTTGACCGCAGTTCACCGCGAGGCCGTACTGTATGCCGTCCTGCAGCGACTTCGCCACAGCCTGGTCCACCGTAAGTCCTCCTTTGGGATGGACGTGCTGGTCGAGCATGGGGATACCGTGCGCGCCTTCGGCCAATATCTGCTTGAATGTGGCGTCCGCGGTGAAAGGAGTATAAGGGGCGTCGACGTCATCAGGCAGCGGACGGACACGGACGCTCCGGTACATGGCCTTGGACCCTGGATCGTGGCATTGCAGCGCGAAGGTTCCGTGGTCAAGAAGACGCTCCTTCTCCATGCTTGGTGGAATGACGGCCGGTGTGGGCTCGAAGTAGTTCACCATGAGCATGCCATTGAGCCGCACTTGCACATTCTTGCCGTGCACCGCGATGTTGAGTTTGAACCACTGGTTGTCCGGGACGTATTGCTTATAGTTGTTGCGCAGGTTGTACAACGAGCCGGTCTTCTTCTTTTCGCGTGCTTGGGTGTTATTGACCTGGACCTCGCAGCCCTTGTCGGGCCAACCGGAATCCTGGTACTTGGTATGGAAATAGACTCCGGAGTTACAGGAGGGGCGGGTCATCAGTTCCGCCTCGAGCTCGAAGCTCTTGAAGTCCGCGTCGCGTACCGGGCCGGTATAAAACAGGTGGCAGGTAGGGCCATCCGCCGTGAGAAGGCCTTCCGCCACCGTCCAGGAATTCAAATTACCCTGCGGCTTCCAGCCCTCCAAGTTGCGGCCGTTGAACAGTTCGACCCAGCCGTCGTTCTGCCCAAATAGAGACGCTGCCGTCATGGATACCAAGAAACTCCGCCGCGTGAAATCGAGATTTGGCATAGGGGTGTACTCCTGCTGTTCTTTCGGCCCCACTATAGAACATGCCGGCCAGCCATTTCAATTTAGGCCGGACTAATCCGGAAACACGATGGTCACGGGCTGCCTTTTCGGATAGGCTGAAGGCGAAATGAGCTCACAACTGCTGGAAACGCCGAAAGACACGGCGGCGCTATGGCCCATCAGCGGCATCGCTGACCGGCTGGGCATCCCTGCCCAATACCTGGAATCCTACGGGAAGTTCACCGCTAAGCTGCGGTTGGAACTCTTCGACCACTGCGCCGGTCGTCCGCAGGGGAAACTCATCCTGGTGACCGCGATCACGCCTACCAGCCACGGCGAAGGCAAGACCGTGGTATCGATCGGGTTGGCGCAAGCGCTCGACCACTTGGGACGCAAAACTATCGTGACCCTGCGCGAGCCTTCGCTGGGGCCCGTATTCGGACTGAAGGGCGGTGCGACCGGCGGCGGCCAATCGCAGGTCATCCCGTCGCACATGATCAACCTTCACTTCAATGGCGACTTCCACGCAGTGACCGCGGCGCATAACCTGCTCGCCGCGATGATCGATTCGCACGTTTTTCATGACAACCGCCTGCGGATCGACATTGACAACATCTTCTGGCCGCGCACAATCGACATGAATGACCGGGCACTGCGGCACGTCATCGTCGGCCTCGGCGGGAAACTCAATGGCGTCCCTCGCGAGACCGGCTTCGTGATCACGGCTGCGTCGGAAATTATGGCGATACTTGCTCTGGCAAACTCTCGCGCCGACCTGCGCCGCCGCCTCAACGACATTGTGGCGGGATTCACGCTGGATGGCGGCGTCGTCCGCGCCGGTGACCTGGAATGTACGGGGTCCATGATGGTGCTGCTGAACGAAGCCATCATGCCCAACCTGGTGCAGACCACGGAGCATACCCCCGCACTAGTTCACGCTGGACCGTTTGCCAACATCGCCCACGGCACCAGTAGCGTAATCGCTCAGAAGATGGCGTTGGGGCTTGCCGACTTTGTGGTGAATGAGGCCGGTTTCGGGGCCGACCTTGGCGCCGAGAAATACTTCGATATGGTCATGCCCTCCTCGGGGCTAAGGCCGGCCGCCGCAGTACTGGTGGCATCCGTTCGGGCGCTACGGACCCACGCTTCCATGCCTGACCCGCGCGGGTTCGCCAACCTTGAACGGCACATCAGCAACCTTGGCAAATTCGGCGTTCCGGTGGTTGTCGCGCTGAATCGCTTCGAAAACGACGAAATGGCAGACCTTGACGCCGTCCGCTCGTTCTGCCGCGAGCGTGGGGTGGCCTGTGCAATGACTGAGGGATATGCCCGGGGCGGCGAAGGCGCACTCGACCTGGCGACCCGCGTCATCGACGCCACTTCCGGCGAGCCCGCCGATGTACACCCGCTCTACGCGCCCGAATTGAGCCTGGTGGAAAAGGTGGAGATCATCGCGCACGATATTTACGGCGCCGCCGGGGTCTACTTCGAGGGCAATGCCCGTAAACAACTGCAAAAGTTTGAAGCGCTGGGCTTCGGCCGGTTGCCGGTTTGCATCGCCAAGACGCAATCGTCGCTCTCGGACAACCCGAAACTGACCGGCGCGCCGCGAGGCTGGACATTGACTGTCACCGGTGCACATGTTGCCGCTGGTGCCGGTTTCGTGGTGGTGATCGCGGGCAATATGCTGCTGATGCCAGGTCTCGGAAAGGATCCGCAGGCCGTTCATCTGGACGTGGACGATAGCGGAGAGATCGTCGGCCTGCACTGACACCAGGAACGCCGGCGAATTCCCGCCAGGTAGCTGATTTATTAGCAGGTTGCTGAAAAAGGCGGAAAACCGCTCCCTGACGGTCACGGCTCCGAAGCGCCGGAGTTTGTTTGTAATGAGTTGCAGATTCCCGATAGTGAGCGGGTGAAGTGGAGGCGGCCTTTTTCAGCAGCCTGTTAGGGAGGAAAATTTATTTTCTCGATCTGTGACCGCTTCCCAACCCGCTGTCTCGTCCACGGGAGTATGTTGTTCGCGGGCTTAGTTAGTGGGCTTTTCCGGAGCGCCGCAAGATCATGATGGTCGGCCCAAGGCGAATGGCCTGTTTATCCAGAGTCGGAGCCCTCAAGCGCTCAACGGACTAACCTGGCCGGCTGAGGCAGAAGGGGCGGGTGCCTCGACACGCAGAACCAGGCAGGTGATGTCGTCGTACTGAGGGGTGGCGCCGGCAAAGCGGTCCACGGATTCAAAGATCTGTCTCAAACTGGCAGCTGCACCGGCGGCTCCAAGGGCGCGGACCTGTCTTGCTAACCGCTCGTCGCCATACTCCGCGCCTGATTCATTCAGGGCTTCGATAACACCGTCGGTATAGATGTAAAGAGTATCTCCGGAGTGGAGTTCGGTCGACCCATTCTGGTAGCGGGACATGGGGAAAGCGCCAAGCGGGAGTCCGCCTTCTTCGAGGTGCTGCAGCGCTCCACCGTTCCTTAGAAGAATCGGCGGATTGTGGCCGGCGTTCACCCAAGTGAGACCGCGAGTCGCGATATCCAACTCCGCGATAAAAGCAGTAATCAAGTGCCGGCCCCCACCGCTACGCTCGCACATGGAACGATTAAGCCTCGAAGCCAACTCAATCAGGGGTACGGGGTCGGCTGCAAGGGTGTGGAAGCTGGTCTGCACGGCCGCCATCAACAGCCCCGCCGGGATCCCTTTGCCGGCAACGTCGGCGACGATTAGCAGCAAGCGGGAACCGTCGGTGTTAGGCCGCAGGAAAGCGTCATAGTAATCACCGGCGACCGTGTTCGCTGCTTTCGTGGCGAACGCAATATCGAGACCGGGAAGCGCCGGGGGCCTCTCGGGAAGCAGCATGCGCTGGATGTCGCGTGCGATTTCCAGGTCGCGTTTGAGGCCTACGCGGTCGGCCAACTCGAGCACCAGCAGCACCAGGAGAATAATCGCCGAGGGCGTCGAATTGGGCGAAATGCGCAGGGTGGCATTGCCGGAATCCTGGGTGTAATCAAACACAGGAATCACCAACAGGGCGAGCGCAACCAGCAATAACAACCGCCGCACGGGGGTGAGGCGGTCATAGATGGCTCCCGCCACCGCGGCAAAAACACGGCGGCGGCCTTTTCGTGCGGACCACTCTTGACGCAGGTCGCGTCCGGTTTCAGCCGAATAGAGAGTCAGGCTACTGCGAGTTTCCCGTTGGAACTGAGCCCAAAGCTGCCCGGCATTGAGGCCATCACTGGTGCGTTGCCAGAAAGCACGCAACTTAATCACAGCGGACCGAGATTTTTCGTTAGCCATACAGGCTCAAGTAGAGTGTACACCGCGCATCCATCGTGTCTCCCGGGTACCAGGAATCATGTGCACAGTTGACAGGCACTCTGAAACGGCCGGCCTGCCACATCACAAGGAAACCATCGAAGTGGCTACTAACTGTTCGCAGTCATTCCCTGGCGAACTGGCGTTTCGGGGCAGAGCGAAACAGAGCGGTTGCCCCTATTCTTTCTATTCTTCGTTGCTCGTTGTGCACTCCGGCGCTCATGGTGAGAAGTGCCGAAGTTCCGACACGTCTCGTATAGGTCTTTGCGGCCCTGATTTGTCCGAGGAGTTTCTGCATCGTTTGGGACTGACTAGGCGGCCTTTTTGGGCTCGCCGGCGAGAAGAGCGACGAGTTTCTTCTCGACGATACCGTCGCCCGTGCAGAATTGAGCCATTTTCTTAGCATTTCCCAGGCGTACTTTATTGAAGAGTAGTTCGCGCGAAATAACGAAGCCAAACCGGCCTGGATCGAATGGGGCGTTCTGCTGCATGTGGG
>JBAUOG010000632.1:0-3103 GCA_049579625.1 Bryobacteraceae bacterium | reverse complement strand
GGTCGGTGTAAGGATGTGCCCACGAATCCCACGGTAGGTAGGTCTGCGTCTTGCCGGCAACCAGGCCCCAGTTGTATGCCGCCACTTTATACTTCTTCGCCACAGGCAGAGTGCCCTGGAAGGTGCTTCCGTTTCCTCGGGCCATGTACTCCGTGCAAAGAATGGGGCGGTTGTACTGCTTCAACCACTCGATTCGCTTCTCAAACTCGGCTGGCCCGTCATAGTTGTGGAACGACGTCACGTCGGAATTATCCAACTGAATCTTCGCCATTTTCGACAGCTTCTCCGGCGACGACCAGTCTCCCTGCCAAACACCGCTGGTCAACGGCTGAGTGGCCCCGGTCGCCCGCGCCCACTGGAACACTTGAGGCAGCAAGGCTTCCACGAGCGCAACCTTGTCTTTGGGATCGCGCTTGCCATAACTGGAGCCGTTGTGATTATCGGGTTCATTCCAGACATCCCAGCCTAATACACGCTTGTCCTTCGCGAACGCGCCCACGACCCCCTTCACATACTCCTCGAGTCGCGGTCTCTCGTTCTCGTCCTCCAGCGCCTTCGCGCCGGGACTCTGTACCCAACCCGAGTTATGCACACCGGGCGTCGGCGCGTGCTGCTTACCCAAGCGCGGGTCGGGATCCCAGCAGGAGTCGAACAGCACGAACAGCGGACGGATGTGATGTTTGTTCGCAATCGTCAGAAATGTATCGATCCTCTTCTTAAAGCCCGCTGCGTCCTGCTCCCATAGCAGATCGTGCAGAAACACCCGCATCGTGTTCATACCCAGACTCTGAGCCCATCCCAGCTCCAGATCGATACGCTTGGGGTCGAAGCTGTCCTCCTGCCACATCTCCAATTCGTTAATGGCGGTGGCGGGGATGTAGTTGCTGCCCACGAGCCACGGCTCTTTGCTGTACCAGCCATTCGCTGCCTGTTCTGTCCAACGCGGCGACTCCGCCCGAAGGGGCAATTGCAGCAAAAGCGGCGCCAGCAGGGCCAAGGAAAAGACGACTCGTTTCATAAGGTCGTCCTGATTCTACACCCCACCCAATCAAGCCGTAGACGGCTTCTCGAGACAGGTTGCCCGCACCGGTCCAATTGCTATACTGGTGTCGATCCACCCGCCTGTGGCGCTATCGTCTAACGGTTAGGACAGAGCCCTCTCAAGGCTTAAATAGGGGTTCGATTCCCCTTAGCGCTACCATGTTGTCAGTTTAGAATCAATACATTACCTTGAAGCGGGCTAATAAAAACTAACATTTGTTTTTGACCTGCCCCAGACTGCCCATCTTCTCGTTGAGCACCTCGGCTGCCTTGTGATCATCCTCAGTCAGTGAGTGAGCGTAGATCGCAGCGGTTATGTGCGGGTTCAAGTGGCCTAGGCGCTTGCTCACGGTTACGAGCGAAACACCGTGGCTCAGCAGGTGGCTACCATGCGAGTGCCGGAAGCTGTGAAGCGAATAGCCCTTCTCTAGTCCCTGGCGTCGCGCCAGTAGGCTCACCTTCGCGGACACGCTGTCTGGCTTCAGGCGGTCTCCCACTTCGTTAGCGAGAACCAGGTTAAGGTCGTGGCGATACGCAGGGCCAACCTCAGCGGCCCAGCGTGCCTGCTTAGCACGGTAGGCGACAAGTTCCCTTAGAAGGTTCTCTGGTAGTGTTACGGCGCGTGCCTTGCGATTCTTCGTGGTCTTCACGTAGATTTCATCGTGCGTCTGCCCCAGGCTCTTGGTGAGCTGTAGAACCCGGCGCTCGAAATCGAGGTCGGCCCAGGTAACCGCAAGAAGCTCGCCGCGACGCGCGCCCGTATTCGCATCCAGAAGCAAAAGCATCCGGAGCCACGGCGTACCAGACGCGCCCTCGATAAGCGCTTCAAGTTGTGATTCTTCGAGCACCTTGGATTCGGCCTTGATGATACGCGGTAACCGGACCGACCGCATCGGGTTATATTCGATGATCTCTTCCCGGATTGCCTCATCAAAAACGCAAGCTACGACGCTCGCCATGTTGCGTATCGTCTTTGGCGATAACTCACGCCCATCCTTGCCGCCATGTTTCTGTAGCTCGATGAACGTCTTCTCAAGCTCAACGGTTCGAAAGCTGGTCATCGCCTTGTGGCCGGCAACAGCCTCGAAGTACGCTGCTAGGTCGCGGTAGCGCTTCACCGTGAGCTTCTCCAGGCGAACATCGGCGTGAGTCTTCAGCCAGTGCTGAAGCACATCGGAGAACGTGCGCGTGTCGGACTCCCTCGCGATCTCGGTTCGATCACCGAGAGCATCGCGCAAGGCATTAGAGGCTTCGGTCTTGGTCTTGAACCCGCTCTTCGTTTCCTGTATCCATTTGCCCGAGGCGTCCTTCCCTTCGTAAAAGACGTATCCCCAGGACAGCGTGCCGTCCTTGCGTCGTTTCTTCGTGATCGTACCCTGCATGCCCGGCATTATAGCGGATTCTTGGCGTGGAGCACATTTGTTTTGCGGATTGTACCGCAAACGCTGGACAAATGCCAAATCTGCCGCTATACTTAGTACGGAAGGGGATAGGGTGTTTTTTTCTCCCTTCTGTTCCCCCTTTGTCTGTTCTGTAGCGTAATCGACCGTTGCGTCCTGTGTAATAAATTTCGCTTCCGCTACGCTTAATTCATAAGCAGTACAGCCTAGTCCACGGGCTCAAAGTGGTCAAAGAACCCCTACTTCACTGGTTTCCCCTGGTTTCCCCTACTTGCGCTCAGGAGGCGCACAATCTTATGAATGCTTTGACTACTGATGCCCCGAAGCCGATTATGAGCCTCGCGGAAGTCGCAGAGATGCTCGGCATATCGCGCGGCAAGGTCTACGACGCCGTGCGCAAGGCCGAACTTCCACATAGGCGACTCGGCGGGCGCATCCTGTTCCCGCGTCGCGCCATTGAAACGTGGCTCGAAACAGCCGTACCGGGTTCGAGCGCTTAAGCTCGAACCCTCTCTCTCTAATTTCAAGCCTTGCCCTCCATATACGCGCTGGGAATCGCGTCGAGACAAGGCTAAACCGTAAATGTCGCTTATCGAACCCGCCAACAATGGCCTAAGTCGAATCTCAGGAGGCAAAAAAAGATGAAACACCACAAACTATAT
>JBAUOG010000631.1:0-19127 GCA_049579625.1 Bryobacteraceae bacterium | reverse complement strand
GTACTAATCTTAGCTGCTGGAGAACATCCCCGGCACACTAGTTGCGTTTGGCCATGCCTTGCAATTAGCGATCGCGGCTGCCGCCGAGCGACCCGCAGAGGCACATCCGAACCGGAAAGCCGCGCGCCTAAACGCCATCACAGGACCGCACGCAGTTCTCCGCCTGTAGCCTGCAAGCGGACCCTGAAACAGAACCGTAATTTTTATCGAGCAGTTATCGAGCAGCGTTTGCATGATCAAACAAGACGAGCTATCGTTGGTATTCTGCGTGCTAGCGTTTTACCCCTTTAGCAGATGCGCACTGGCATGGTCTGGTTGAAAGCAGCGGCGGTCTTGGTCATACTGACCGCAGCCGGGCGCGCACAAGTCTCTCCTGGGCCTCTCTCTCTGGCCCACCAGTCACTCGAAGGCACCACCAAATGCGCGACCTGTCACAACTTCGGCCTGGGCACGCGCGGACTCAAATGCCTGGAGTGCCACGTCGAAATCCGCCGCCGCCTTACAGAAAACAAGGGCTATCATGCCCGCTCTTATAAAGCCTCCGACACACAGGCCGATTGCGCACGCTGCCACATGGAACACAATGGGCGGCAGTTTCTACTTACGAGACTCGACCGAAAGAAGTTTGAGCATCGCGAGCTTACTGGATTTGCTCTGGAGGGCAAGCACGCCCAGCTGAATTGCGGGCAATGTCATAAGCCATCGTTGATACCCGCTGGGGCGCGCTCCGAGATCAAAGTCAGGGATCTCGACAAAACGTTCCTGGGCTTGGGTAATCAGTGCCGAAACTGCCATGAGGATCCCCACGCCGGCCAGTTAGGCGACGAGTGCTCGCGTTGTCACGGCCAGAACGCCTGGAAGCCGGCCGAAACGTTTGACCATTCGCGTTCGAACTACCCGCTCACCGGGCTTCACCAAAACGTGGCGTGTGCGAAGTGTCACGGGCCCAAGCCCGGCGAAACCGCCGCCCATTATAAAGGCATACCCTTTATCAATTGCCAGAGCTGCCACGCGGATCCCCACGGAGGCAGCTTCAAAGGCGCATGCCAGTCTTGCCACTCCACCGCCGGCTGGAAATCAATCCTTCCGACAAACACCTTCGACCACGACAAAACGAAGTTCCCGTTACACGGCAAACACGTCGAAACGGCCTGCTCCAAATGCCACAAGAACGACGATTTCAAGACGCCTATAGCCCATGACCTCTGCCGCGACTGCCACGAAGACGTTCATCATGGCCAGTTCGAAGGGCGCGCCGCGGGCGGGAACTGCAAAGCCTGCCATGACGAAGAGAAGTTCAAGCCTGCTCTATATACGCGTGAAATGCATCAGCAAAGCGCGTTCAAGCTCGAAGGAAAACACTTCCAGCTCGAGTGCGAAAAATGTCATCAGCCCGCGGGCAAAGATGCCGCATATAAAACCGGCAAGGTGACATGCGTGGCTTGCCACCCCGATTCGCATGGCGACGAATTCAGATCTCCTCCTTACGAGAATCGCTGCGAGATGTGTCATTCCCAGGAATCCTTCCGGCCATCGACGTTCACTATGGCGCGGCACGCCAAGACGAAATTCGTGCTCGCGAACGCGCATTCCGCCGTGCCTTGCGGAGATTGCCACAAACCGTTGTCAACCGCGCTTAACGCCAATGCAGCCCAGGACAAAGGGGCTCCGCCACATGTTGCCCTTCAGTATCATTTCAGCGATCAAAGCTGCAGTGTGTGCCATGCCGATCCGCACTCCACCAAGCTGACATGTGAAACCTGTCACAACACAAGGAACTGGAAGGAGCTTCGCACCTTCGATCACACGTCCACGAAGTTTGCGCTCGAAGGCGCACATCAACGGACAGGCTGCATCGATTGTCACAAACCCGCCGCCCCTGCGCCGCCTACTGACACAGCACGCGTTAAAATTTCCGCCGATTTCTCGCATACTCCGAAGCAATGCTTCGAATGCCACGACGACATACACGGCGGCCAATTCATGACGCCGGGAAAGGAACAAGATTGCTCCAGTTGCCACTCAGTTACGAAATGGAACTCCGCGACGTTCGATCACGATAAAACCAGCTATCCCCTCGATGGCGCTCACAGCAAAGTGGGCTGCGCGCAGTGCCACATGCAACAAAAAGAAATCGATGGCCGCGTTGTCAGGATGTATGGCGACGCGCGTACAAGGTGTGAGGGGTGTCACAAGCCCGAGCTTAATGGCAAGAAAAGTGCTCCCTGACCCAACCATTGGACGGACGGTAATGCGAATCACTTAGTCAAAGTGAACTCGCATTCCAGTCGTTGCCTATTATCGTGACGACTTTTAACACGAATTGGACATCTCGCTAAGCCACTTCGTGCGACAGGAGTTCATTGGGAAGGGACGTGGATGCTTAACCGCATCGCGTTGGCACTAGTGGTTGCATTGCCGGCGCTAGCTCAGCTGAATGGCACAAGCCCGCATGGAAAGCTCGCCGTTCCATGCCAGAATTGCCACACCACCACCAGCTGGTCACCGCTTCGCCCAAGGCTTGAGTTTGACCACAATTCCGCAACACACTTTCAACTCAAGGGATTGCACCAAAATGTAGCGTGTAATTCTTGCCACGTATCGAAAGTCTTTACCGAGGTTGGAAAGAACTGCGTAGACTGCCACGCCGATTTGCACAAGCGCCAGTTCGGCACCCAGTGTGAGCGCTGTCATTCGGTACTTGGATGGCGTGCCAGTACTCGCGCCATTCAGGACCACTGGAATCGCTTTCCGCTGGGCACTACCAATCCGAACCACGTGCAGGCCGGTTTCCCGCAGGATTGTTCCCAGTGCCACACTACAACCGATTGGACGGGCGCAACGTTCAATCACACCACCCAAACCACCTTCCCACTCACCGGTCTGCACACCACGGTCACCTGCATACAGTGCCACTCCAGCGGCGTTTACAAAGGGCTTTCAACTGCCTGCTACTCATGCCACCAGAAAGACTTCACGGGCACCACCAATCCAAATCACGTGACAGCGGGCTTCCCGACGGATTGTACGCTGTGCCACACCACCGCGGGATGGACTCAATCCACGTTCAACCACAGCACCACTCCGTTCCCGCTCACTGGCGCGCACACAACGGTAGCCTGCGCGCAGTGCCACACAAACGGGAACTACACCACGCTGAGCACGGCATGTTACTCGTGCCACCAGACGGACTTCACGGGCACCACCAATCCGAATCACGTACAGGCTGGATTCGCCCAGGATTGTTCTCAGTGCCACACCACCGTTAACTGGAGCGGCGCCAAGTTCGATCACACCGCGCTAACAACCTTCCCGCTCACTGGCTTTCACACCACCTTGACTTGTATCCAATGTCACGCCAGCGGTGTTTATAAGGGTCTCTCCACCGCTTGTTACTCGTGCCACCAGGCGGATTTTACGGGCACTACGAACCCGAACCACGTACAAGCCGGATTCCCGCAGGATTGCTCGCTGTGCCACACCACCACTAATTGGTCGGGCGCGACGTTCAATCACACCACGCAGACCACCTTCCCGCTCACTGGCGCTCACCTCAACGCAACCTGTGTCCAGTGCCACGCCAGCGGCGTTTACAAAGGCCTTTCCACCGCTTGCTACTCATGCCATCAGACGGACTTTACGGGCACTACGAACCCGAACCACGTGCAGGCCGCATTCCCGCAGGATTGCTCGCTGTGCCACACCACCACAAATTGGGCGGGCGCAACGTTCAATCACACCACGCAAACCACGTTTCCGCTCACTGGCGCTCACGTTAACGCAACCTGTATCCAATGCCATTCCAGCGGCGTCTATAAGGGCCTTTCCACCGCTTGCTACTCATGCCATGCCACCGACTACGCCGGCGCCACCAACCCGAATCACGCCTCACTCGGCTATCCGCAAGACTGCTCGCTGTGCCACTCCACGACGAACTTTACAAGCGCTACCTTCAACCACACCACTGTCAACTTCAACCTGGTTGGTAAACACGCCACCGCAACCTGCGTGCAGTGCCACGTGGGCGGCAATTTCACCACCACCCCCACCGACTGCTACAGCTGTCACACCGCCGACTACAACGGCACCACGAACCCCAATCATGTGGCGGCAGGGTTCCCCAAGACCTGCCTTACGTGCCACCCGTCAACGATCATCGACTGGACCGGTGCAACCTTCAACCACACCTATTTCCCAATGACGCACGGCAACGCCAACAGCGTCTGTTCGACTTGCCATACCAATTCGAACGACTACTCGGTATTCACCTGCACCGGGTGCCACTTGGAGGCGCAGACGGATCCCAAGCACTCCGGCGTGCGCAACTACGTGTATAACAGCACCAACTGTTACGCCTGCCACCCGCGGGGGGACAGCTGATGAGAATCCTGGCGCTGATTTTCTCCGGCGCCCTGGCTTGGGCCCAAGCGCCCCAGGCGCCCACGGCACCTAGTCCTGCACCCATTTCTGTGCCGAGTCAGGCCAGCGGGCCCGCACAGATTTCTGTCCCGGGTCAGGGCTCCACTCCCTCCACGGCACCCGCCCCCGAGATTAGCGTGGCGCCTAACCCGGGGCCCACGGAGATACGCATAAATTTTGACGTGCGCTATGTCGCCGCCGGCGCGGTTTACGTGAATGGCGGCCGCGACGAGGGTCTTCAGGAAGGAATGCATCTCGCCATCACACGCCGCGCTCCCGGCGACCCCTTGCTCTCTGCCGCCCCTGTGGCGGAAGTGGTGGTCACGGCGGTCTCAGCTCATTCCGCGGTGTGCGACATCGAATCCTCCACGCTCACGATCGAAGTCGGCGATAATGCTCAGATATCGAAGCAGGATCTCGACGCGCTTCAGGCAGTGCAACAATCAAAAACCGCGCGCCGCTACGCGCAGGTAGTGTCCTTCGGCGACGGCGACCCGTTTGATCAGGAGCAGCGCGATTACATTCCGCATCCGCCCTCGCCCGAGGTAAATCATGTGCGCGCGATGATTGCTTACGACTTCAACACCATTAACGACCACCTGGCCGGTCTCACCACGGTGCAGAACGGCCTCGCCCTGCGGGTGGACATAACGCGTATCCATGGCACGTACTGGAACTTCACCGGCTATTGGCGCGGCCGCATTAACACCAGCAACGCGCCGAGCCAGATCGTCACGCTCCAGGATCTGGTGAACCGGACCTACACGCTGGGCCTTTATTACAACAATCCGTCCTCCCCTTGGGCCATGGGAGTCGGGCGCTTGTATATACCCTGGGCTGTCAGCCTTGATGTCGTCGACGGAGGCTATGTCGCTCGCCGCATCGGACACATCACACGCGTCGGAGCCTTCTTCGGCAGCTCTCCTGACCCCACCGCGTGGAATTACAAGCCGAACCGCGAGATCGGCGGAGTTTTCACCAATTTCGAAGTTGGAAAGTTTGAAAACGTGCGCTTCACCACCACGGTTGGCCTCGCCCTCACGCGCCTGAATTGGAAGGCTGAACGTCAGTTCGCTTTCACCGAGACATCACTCGCCTATAAGAATTTCCTGTCGTTCTACCACAACCTCGAAGCTGATCAGCTGGTCGCCGGCCGCCTGGGCAACACGGAGAGCGGGACGGTCATCAGCCGGAGCTTCTTCACTGCCCGCGTGCAACCGCGCAGCTGGCTTACGCTCGACTTCAACCACAACTACTTCCGCACCATCCCGACCTTTGATCTTTGGCTTGTGGGCACCGGGCTGCTCGACAAGTACTTGTTTTCCGGCGTGAGTGGCGGCGCACGCGTGCAACTACCCCGGCGTATCGCCGTCTACGGCGCCCTTGGGCAGAGCAGTCGAAACGACGATGTCCGCAAATCCCTCAACACCATGTACGGCATCGCATTCCGAAATGCCTTTAACCTCGGTTTCAGCGTCGATCTTCGCCGCACGGTTTTCAACGGAGCTTACGGTAGCGGCGCATATGACATGGCTCTGCTTTCGCGTCAAATCGGGGAACGGCTGCGCATCGAAGTCAGCGGCGGCCAGCAGGATTTCCGCTCCCTTTTTACCGCTGACGATAAGGGCGTATTCGTGAACTCGAACGTCAGCTGGCTTCTCGGCCGCCACTATGTTGTCGGCGGAGGCATCAACTTCTACCGCGGAAAGATTCAAAACTATGACCAAACATTTTTCTCCCTCGGCTATCGCTTCTAAAGCGGCGAATCACCTCGCGAAACGGGCGGCGTTGCTCATCCTGGCGTGCGTTGTCGCACCCGCCGCCATGACTCCAGAGGCCAGCCTGCTCGAACGCGTGGGCGAGCGCGCCAAACAATTTTGGGGTGAACTCTCTTCGGTCGCAATCACCGAAGATTTGCGGCAACAAAAGCTCGATCCCAAAGGCAGAGTCCTCCTGAACAACCACAATACCTACGACTACTTGATTACGGTCCGTTCGGATTCGGAAGGAATGCTGGTAGATGAATCACGCCTCGACACGACCAAGAAGAAAAAGAAAGCCCCGCAGGGTACTTTGCTCTCAACGCAGGGGTTCGCCGCTCTCCTGACCATCTTCCATCCGCAGTACCAGCCCAGCTATGCCTTTAAGGTCGAAGGCGAAGAGGAAACCGCCGGCCGCAAACTGGTTCGCGTCACCTTCGTCCCGCGCAAGGGCGTGCCCTCGCCCGCCGTGCTTGCCTTGAAAGGGAAGGACTATCCGATTACCTGGGAAGGGACGGCGTGGATCGACCCGCAGTCGGCCTGTGTCACGCGCCTGGATGTTCACTGGAAAGATCCCGCCCCCGACTTGGGTCTTCAATCACTGTCAAGTGAAGTGCAGTATGCGCCGGTTTCGTTTCGGGGGCAGAGTGAGCCATATTGGCTGCCGACCATCGCAACAATCGATGTCAAGACACAGCACCAGCATTGGCGAAACACGCACGAGTTCTCCCGGCACCGCCTATTTAACGTCGAAACTGAATCCACCATCGGGAAAGCGCCCATCGCTTCGGCCGAAAAGCCTGAGCAACCGCAGCAGCAATAAAACCATGGCTTCCATCACTGGCACTCGCTATACATCTTCACCCCGGCCCAAAGCCTCCCCGGAACGGCCCCATCATATCCGTTTGGGGCTGGCCTGGACGGTTTCGGTGTCCCTCATCATCGCCCTCGGCGTGTACGGTTTTTCGTATTACAGACTAGGTCTCGAGGACCGCCCCCTATCGCCCTTGCATCCACTGCTTCGTCCGAGCGGCACCATCGGACTGCGGCTGGGCATGCTCGGCGTTATCCTATTCTGCGTCCTGTTTCTCTATCCCATCAGGAGGCATGTAAAATGGCTCTCCATGATCGGCAAGACCCGGCACTGGCTCGATTTTCACGTCCTGGTGGGTATCACTGCTCCCGTCATCATCACGTACCATGCGTCCTTCAAACTCGGAGGGATCGCCGGCGTCGCTTATTGGATCATGATCGCCGTGGCCGTCAGTGGATTTGCCGGCCGCTACATCTATGCGCAAATCCCGCGCAGCCTCAATACGGCCCAACTCAGCCTGGGTGAGTTGCAGACGCAGTCCGCGGCACTCGCCGCGCAAATCGAGGAGCAAACGATCTTCCGGCTCGACGACCTGGCTCCGCTCCTGCGGATTCCCTCGCCCGCCGAAGTCCGCGCCATGCCCTTCTGGGCCATGCTTTGGACCATGCTCACGATGGATCTTTCTCGCCCACTCCGGGTAAGTCGCCTGCGGCGGCGCGTCTTGCACGGGTTTGAGCGAGTCACCACTCTGGGCGGACTCTTCGCTTCGCGCCATCAGGAACTGGAGGACATCATTTCGCGCGTTCGGGAGCAGTCCTGGCTCAGAGCCAAAATGGTTTTCCTCGAACGGGTGCAGAGCATCTTTCACTTATGGCACGTGATTCACCGGCCCTTCAGTTACTCTTTTGCCGCGTTGGTGGCCGTCCACATCGTCGTCGTCATTCTAATGGGGTACTACTGATGACTGAAGACTTCCTCGCGTATGCTTTCTACGCGATCGTCATTCTGATTCCGCTGGCGATCTACCTGATTCGTCTGAAGCGCCGCGAAGAACAGGCGCGCATTGCCGCGGCGAAAGGCCAAATGTATTCGCACGGTCCTCAAGCGCAGCATCCCCATATCGATACGACGCAGTGCATTGGCTGCCAGACGTGCACTGCGGTCTGCCCGGAAGGCGACGTGCTGGCGATGCTGGGCGGCAAGGCAGTCATCGTCAACGGGCACAAATGCATCGGCCACAGCCTCTGTGCCGAGGCATGCCCGGTGGGCGCAATCACAATGGTCATGGCCAACCCAAGCATGAGCGCCGATCTCCCCTATCTGACCCCGGAACGCGAAACAAGCGTCCCCAACTTGTTCATCGCCGGCGAACTGGGCGGGTTGGCGCTGGTGAAGAACGCCGTGAACGAAGGACGCGATTGCATCGACACGATTTGCCGCCGTCTAGCTGAAACGCCCCCGGCTCAACGGCCCGAAGAAGTGTATGACGTTCTGATCGTGGGGGCCGGCCCCGCCGGCATCAGCGCGTCGCTCCGAGCCATCGAGAATAAACTCAGATACGTAACGATCGAACGCGACGAAATCGGGGGTACGGTTGCGAAGTATCCTCGCCAGAAGCTCGTCATGACCAGCCCGGTCGAGTTTCCGATGTACGGGAAATTCAAGAAACTCGAGCTCTCAAAAGAAAGCCTGCTCTCCTTCTGGAGCACCATTCTCGAGCGTGCGGACTTCAAGCCCCGCACCCAGGAAGCCGTCGAGAGTATTCAAAAGGAGCAGGACGGTCTTTTCACAATCCGCACCCAAAAGGCTCACTACCGCGCCTTCGCCGTGGTCATCGCGATCGGCCGGGCCGGCACTCCGCGAAAACTTGGCGTCAAGGGCGAGGAACTCTCAAAAGTGATGTACCGTCTGATCGAGGCCGATCACTACATAAACAAAAAGATTCTGGTGGTGGGTGGCGGCGACAGCGCCGTCGAGGCCGCCATGGGCCTCGCCAATCAGAAGGGAAACATCGTTACCCTTTCCTACCGCCAAGGTTCCTTTGGCCGTATCAAGGAAAGGAATGCCATCCGCATTGACGAGTTTAGTCGTTCGGGCAAGGTTAACGTCCTCTTCAATTCCAAGCCAATCGAATTCACTCAGGATTCAGTAACTATGGACGTGGCTGGTGCAATTCAGGAATTGCCTAATGATTTCGTGTGGATCTTCGCCGGAGGTATTCCGCCGAATGATTTCCTGAAATCGATCAACATTGAGTTTGGATCAAAGGATGTGACGATCGAGGCTGCCAAGGAAGCCAGACAAGGCGCATCGCAGGAGAAATTGTCTGTATGAAATTCCGTATGAGATTAGGAAACTGGAAATCGTGGATCAGAGCCGTACCTTTGGTCGTGGTCGTTATAGCGGTCCTGGTAGCAGCGGGGCTCAAATCCTATAAATCCTTTAACTCCTCCAAGCCTTCTCCCTCGTTCTCAAAAGCCGTCGACAAAGCCGTCGACGCGAACGCCGAGCCGCCGCACGACAGTATCCATGAAAAGGCCGCGCTTGAAATGGGACTGAAGAAGAAACCCGGCCACCCGCCAATCCTGCTCCGTCTGGCTGAGCTCTCCCGCAACGCCGGCCAGCCCAAGGCTGCTGTCGAGTACCTCAGGCAAGCGGTCGCCGCGGATCCAAAGAACCTCGACGCGCGCCTCGAACTGAGTCGCTCTCTCTATGAGATCAACGACGTCGATGGCGCTATCGCCGAAACCAAGCGTCTGCTTGCCGACTTTCCTAATCAAATTGACGCGCTCTACAACATTGGTGCGATCTACGCGAACCTCGGCAAGACCGACCTCGCCCGGCAATACTGGACCCAAGCCGTTGCCACCGATCCCGATTCCGACTCCGGCCGCAAATCCGCTGCCGCCCTTACCAAGATCGGCAGGTAAGCTTCGCGCCCTGTGGGCGATCGTTCTTCGCTTGCCAATCTTGAGTCACTTTCAAACGCGCTCTTCATGGACGCGTTTTCTTTTGTACGGGCGTCCGGTTCCCGATCGTTTTAGTGCAGAAAGTTTTCGACGCGCTGAATCGTTCATTAAGCAAAGACATCTTTGAAGAAGGTGGCTGGCCGGGTTCGCCATCCGCGGCGAGCAGATTTCCTTCTGGATAGAGGGCCTTCAATCGGCCCTTTTGAAGATCGGGTAACGATGGTCGAAGCAGATGTATATGCGGCGAAGAGAAGTGTCTGTATCCATTTGCTTAGCGAGCGTGGCCATTGTCATGGCCGCTTGCGGCGGCGGTGCGAAAGCTGATAAACCCAGCGCCCCTCCTCCGCTTGTGTCAGTGATCGATGTGCAACCCACCGATGTTCCCATCTATAGCGAGTACTCGGCGCAGACATTTGCACGGGACCTGGTAGAAGTCCGAGGACGCGTCGACGGATTCATCCAAAAACGTTTGTTTGAAGTAGGATCCGATGTGCAATCGGGCCAAGTGCTCTATGAGCTTGACCTTCGGCCATATGAAGCAGACGTAGCGAAGGCGACCGGCGACGTTCAACAAGCCCAGGCAAATCTCCACTTCGCACGAGAGCAGGTAGCGCTACAACAGGCTCAGGCGGACTTGGCCCAAGCCGAGGCGAACCTTGCGAAAGCGCAGCTGGACGTCAAACGTCTGGAACCTTTGATCAAAGAACAGGCCGCTTCCAAAGAGGAGTTGGACGATGCGCAAGCAGCACTGAGAGCGAACGAGGCCAGTGTTGAGGCTCGCAAGGCGAACGTCCAGCAGATACGTCTTTCCACACAGACTCAACTAGGGACAAGCGCCGCGCAGGTGCTGTCGAATAAGGCCCTCTTGCGCAGCGCGGAGCTCAACTTGGAATACTCGACGATCCGCGCTCCGGTTGGCGGGCGGATTGGCGATTCACTCATCCCCGTCGGCGGCCTGGTGTCCAAGTCCTCGGCAACACCGTTAACCACCATCGTTCCGCTGGATCCCATTTGGGTACGCTTCAAAGTGAGCGAGGGCGAGTACCTTTACTCGCAGAGCCGGGGTAAGTCCACCGGCGCCAAGCCCGTGATTGCCGATGCCCCCCTGGAATTGGTGCTGGCCGATGGCACCGTGCATCCGTATCCCGGTCACATACAGAACGCGCTCAATCAGGTGGATCAGAAAACCGGCACGTTGGAGATGCAGGCAACGTTCCCGAACCCGAAGCACAACCTGTTGCCGGGCCAATTCGGCCGTGTCCGATTTCTCAAATGAGGAGCAGCGTGGCGCTCTGCTGGTGCCGCAACGCGCGGTCCAGGAGTTGCAAGGCATGCAATCCGTGTTCGTGGTCGGTCCGGAAAACAAGGTGCTAGCGCGCAGTGTTGTTCCCGGCGAGCGAGTCGGCGACCGGTGGATTATTTCGCAGGGCTTGAAACCCGGTGACCGCGTCATTGTTGAGGGCGCGTTGAAGGTTCGCCCGGGAATGGCGGTCACCCCGCAGCCGTGGAAGCCGCCGGCCCGGAGTTAGGCAGCATCCATGGCCAAGTTCTTTATTGACCGTCCCATCTTCGCGATGGTCATCGCGATCGTGATTGTCATCGTTGGCGCGGTGGCGATCCCGTCTCTTCCCATTGCCACTTATCCCGAAGTGGTTCCACCAGTGGTACAGATCACCGCGCAGTATCGCGGTGGCAATTCGCAGGACCTCGAAAAAACTGTTGCGCAGCCACTCGAACAGCAGTTGGTGGGGCTGGATGGGATGCTCTACTTCTTTTCCCGTGCCTCGAACGATGGCACGTTGACAATCGACGTCACCTACGAACTGGGAACCGACATCGACCTGGCAACCGTCAAGACACAGAACAAGGTCAATCTCGCGCTGCCGATTCTCCCGCCCGAAGTGCAGCGCCAGGGCGTAACTGTCAAGAAGGTTTCCTCAGCCTTTCTGATGGCGATCAGCCTCACCGCGAGCGACGGCCGCTATGACGACCTCTTCCTGAACAACTACGCCACCATCAATTTGGTCGACCGCATCGGCAGCTTGCCCGGCGTGGGCGATTCACGCCTCGCAGCCAGCCAAAACTACGGCATGCGCATCTGGGCGAACCCGGACAAGATGGCCAAGCTCGGCTTGACGGCCACAGATATTTCAAACGCCATCCAGGCCCAGAACCGCCAGAATCCAGCTGGCGCGATTGGGCAAGCTCCGGTTCCGAATGGCACCGACTTTCAATATCCGGTCAACGCCACCGGCCGGCTGCTCGAGCCTAAAGAGTTCGGCGATATAGTGTTGCGGTCGCAGCCGGATGGCTCGCTGCTGCGGCTGCGCGATGTGGCGCGCACGGAACTCGGCGCACAGGATTACAAAACCTATAGCCGTACCACCGGGCGGCCATCGTCCATCATCATTGTTTATCTTTCTCCGGGCGCCAACGCGGTCGAAACTGCAAACCGCGTGACGGCCTTTATGGCTGAGGCCGCCAAGGGCTTTCCTGCCGGCGTCGAGTACGCCGTGCCCTACGACGCCACCAAATTCGTCCGCGCCGCCATCCGCGATGTCGTCACTACTTTGTTCGTGGCTGTGTGCCTTGTGGTCTTCGTGGTCTTTGTGTTTCTGCAAAACTGGCGAGCGACGCTGATTCCGCTGTGCACCGTACCCGTCGCTGTAGTGGGCACGTTCGCGCTCTTTCCTCTCCTCGGATTCTCCATCAATATGACCAGCATGTTCGGGCTCGTGCTGGCCATCGGAATCGTGGTCGACGACGCCATCGTGGTGGTTGAGGCGGTGCAGCACAACCTGGATGGGGGTCTCAGCCCGCGCGACGCAACGTTGAAAGCCATGGAGGAAGTCTCGGGCCCGGTGGTCGCAATCGCGGCCATCCTGGCGGCCGTGTTCATTCCTGTCGCCTTTCTCGGCGGCATTAGCGGTCAGATCTACCGCCAGTTTGCTCTCACCATCGCAGCATCGGTTTTGATTTCGGCCTTCAGCGCTTTGTCATTGAGTCCCGCGCTCTCTGCCATGCTGTTGCGGCCGCGGTCGGATAGCAAAGGGCTTCTAGGACACGCGTTCGATCGCTTCAACATCGCGTTCGACTGGACCAGGAATCGCTATCTGTCAGGCGTGACGGTGTTGGTGCGTCGCTCCTTCTTGGCGCTTGCGGGGCTGGCTGTGTTCTTCCTGATGGCAGGTGTTCTCTTCAAAATCCTGCCCACCGGTTTTCTGCCGGACGAGGACCAGGGCGTCTTCTTTACCGCGGTGCGGCTGCCTGACGGCGCTTCGTTGGAGCGCACTCGCCTGGTCACCAACCGGGTCGAAGACATTCTCCGAAAGACGTCGGGCGTGCAGGATGTCACGACGTTCGGCGGACTCGATATTCTTACCTCTACGCAGAACTCAAACGTCGCTACGGTGATTGCGACCCTGAAGCCCTGGGAAGACCGCAAATCAAGAGAACTGCAGTTTGCGTCCATCCTGGGGCGGGCGCAAGGGCAATTCTTCGCCATTCCCGAAGCCGTCGTTTTTGGCTTCGGCCTGCCTCCGATTCTCGGCCTCGGAACGTCCGGCGGCTTCGAGTTCATGCTGGAGGACCGCTCCGGCAGTACCGACATTCATCAGCTTGCCGACGTGGCCGACCAGGTAATTGCAGAGACGCAGAAGCGTCCCGAGTTTGCGCAAGTCGTCGGCATCTTTCGCGATACGGTGCCTCAGTACAATGTCAAGCTCGACACCGATAAGGCGCAGACGCTGGGCATCCCCGTCACCGACGTCTATAACTCGCTGCAGACCTTTCTCGGTGGCCTGTATGTGAACGACTTCAACCGCTTCGGACGCACTTGGCAAGTGCTGTTGCAGGGCGACCAAACTTATCGCGACGCTCCCGAAGACATCAAGCGATTCTATGTGCGGACAGGCAACGGCGACATGGTTCCCCTGAGCACGCTGGTCCAGATCACGCCCACCACCGGACCCGAGGTAGTCTATCACTACAATCGCTTCCGAACCTCGAAGCTCATCGGCCAGAACGCACCCGGTTACAGCTCTGGCCAGGCAGCTTCCGCCATGGAAGAGGTCGCTCGCAAGGTGATGCCGAATGGCTTCAGTTTTGAGTGGACCGGCACCGTGTTCCAGGAAAAACTGTCGCAGGGCAAAGAGGGCTTCATCTTTGGCTTCGCCGCCGTGCTGGTGTTTCTCTTCTTGGCAGCTCTCTATGAAAGTTGGAGCATTCCCTTTGCTGTGATTCTCGCCGTTCCGTTGGGCCTCTTCGGCGCCTTGACCGGCAACTGGCTGCGCAATTTCCCGTACGACATCTATACGCAGATCGGCATCGTTACTCTGATCGGCCTGGCCGCCAAGAATGCCATCCTGATCGTCGAGTTTGCCAAGCTCCGGCGCGAAGAGGGCATGGGTATCGAGAAGGCGGCCATGGAGGCGGCGAGCCTTCGCTTGCGCCCCATCCTGATGACCTCGTTCGCCTTTCTGCTCGGCGTTGCGCCGCTCCTGCTGGCAACCGGCGCGGGTGCCTCTTCCCGGCGTTCACTCGGAACGGCCGTTTTCAGCGGCATGATTGCGGCCACCGTGCTAGCGGTGTTTATCGTGCCCGTGCTCTTTGTCGTCATCGATCGCGTTGCCGAACGCAGCGCCGCGCGAGGCAAAGACCGCGATACCGAGAATCGCCCTTCGATCGAGGCCGCGACGTAGTTGGTGAAGCCGCTCGCGGAGTAAGCTTTGAGCATGGACGCTACAGAATTGGAAGCTCTCAACCGGCTATCTGTCGCTGTTGAGAACTTAACGAAGGCGATTCTCAACCTCGACCTGAAGATTGATCGCATGACCGCACACGAACCCGCGCGAGCTTTTCCGAGTGCGCAACCAGTCCACGTGAAAGACGTGCCAGCCGGAGGGCAGTAGTTTTCATCGGCGGGTGGGAACGAAGCCGGTCATCTGCGTTTCGTTTGGACCTGCGCCCGCCACGCGGCCGCCTTTTCCGGCTTCGCCCAGCCTTCGTAAAGTTGAACGATCCATTCTCTGGCTTGAGTTAGCGCGAGTTGAGCTTCGTATGGGATTGTGGCTTGCCGTGCGATCATGCCCTGATATCCAGAAACCAGTGCTGTCTCCGCATCCGCTTGCTTTCCCTGTCCGGCCAGGCTGGCGCCCAGTAGGCTCTGACTCCGGAACCGCCGCCATCCATCGGGCGCTGTTTTCTCGTCATTGCGAAGAGCCTCCCGAAGCAGCGGCTCGGCGGCGGCGTACTGTTTCTGTTGCAGCCGAACCTCTGCCAACAAAACCATCACATCTGTGGTGTCCGGGTGTTCTGGTCCGAGTACACGACGGCGAGCATTCAGCACAGAAGTGAACAGGGCCTCGGCCTCCACATACTTGCCTTCGCTGCGGTAGAGCGCGGCCAAATCATTCCTATTGGCCAGGGTGTCGGGATGCTCCGCACCTAAGAGCCGCTGGCGTGCTTCGAGGGTCTTCATCAGAAGAGGTCCGGCTTGCACGTACTTTCCTTCGCATCGATATAGAATGCCCAAGCCGTTCATGCTCGCCAGTGTGTCCTCATGCTCGTTACCTAACACGCGACCGCTAATGTCGAGGGTCTTGATCGCCAGGGGCTCGGCTTGCGCATACCTGCCTTGCATCCGGTACACTTCTGCCAGGTCATTCATGTTGAGCAGGGTGCGGCGATCCTCCGGGCCGAACATTCGACGGCGGATTTCGAGGACCTTGGCAAAGAGGGATTCAGCCTGCGCATACTTGCCTTCACTCTCATAGAGGGCGGCGAGGCTGTTGGTGGTGCTCAGCGTGGAGGGATGCTCGTTGCCCAACGTTCGGCGCTCCACCTCGAGAGCCTTCGTTAGAAGAGGCTCGGCTTTCTCGTTCTTACCTTCCTCCCGGTACAAGATGGCGAGGTTGTTGATAGTCGCCAACGTGTCGGGATGCTCTTCGCCGAGCAGACGTCGCTGGACCTCAAGAACCTTGTTGTAGAGAGGCTCGGCCTGCGCGTACTTGCCTTGCAAATCGTACAGATATGCCAGGTTATTCAGGCTGAATATGGTGTTGCGATGCTCTTCGCCAAGAACACGGCGCTCCGCATTGAAAGCCTCTTTAAAGAGAGACTCTGCTTCCGCGTACTTGTGTTGGTTCTCGTAAAGGGAAGCGAGATTGTTCATGCTGAGCAGTGTGTCGGGATGCTCTTCGCCGAGCACGCGGCGCTGAACCTGGAGAGCCCGGGTTACGAGAGGCTCGGCCTGCGCATATTTGCCCTGCAGTTGGTAGAGCGAGCCCAGCCGGTATATGCTTTCCAGAGTGTCGGGATTTTCAAATCCCAGTAGACGCCGCCGAGCATCGAGGACTTTGGTAAACAATGGCTCGGCCTGCGCATACTTTGCTTCGCCGTCGTACACCACTCCAAGGTCGAACATGCTTTGGAGAGTGTCGGCATGCTGCTCACCCAGGATCCGGCGCTGGACCTCCAGTACTTTCCTGTAAAGAGGTTCGGCCTGCCCAAACCTACCTTGGTTCAGGTATACGGTAGCCAGGCTGCGGAGACTCGTTAACGTGCCGGGATCGTCCTCGCCCAGGAAGCGACGCCTTAGCTCGATGGTTCGTT
Organism: Bryobacteraceae bacterium; assembly: GCA_049579625.1. Taxonomy (GTDB): domain Bacteria; phylum Acidobacteriota; class Terriglobia; order Bryobacterales; family Bryobacteraceae; genus CAJCIT01. The sequence goes on along the minus strand of JBAUOG010000631.1, from coordinate 2,553 downwards.
CCAACTGCCGTTGCGCTTCGGGATATATGCCGAGTTCGACGTAGGTCATGCCGATTGTCTGCCGTATCGACGCCTCCACCAGAGGTTGTTTTTCGAACTTGCCTTCGATACGAGCGGCGGCGCGGTCGAGCGCGGTCCGCACCTTGAGATCCGGGTCGGGTTTGGAGCCGGGCCGCGCCTGCTGGTAGGCGCTAGCTTGAGACAGAAGGTCATGCTGGAGGAAGTTGCTGACCGCGTTCGCGGAGGCGGCTTCATCGTCGGCCCGGTGTTTCTCCGCGATTGCCCGGTTGCGTTCGAGAGTGGCCACCTGCCCGGCCCGGTTGGCTCGAATTGCCAGTATGCTGCTGACGATGACTCCTGCAGCCAGCACCACGAACACGGCTGCCATGCTCATGACTAGAGCGCGGTGCCGCCGAGCGAACTTTTGCAGTTGGTAGGCGCTGCTCGGCGGCCGAGCGGCGATCGGCTCGTCGTGTAGGTAGCGCCGAATGTCCGCGGCCAGGTCCGCTGCCGATGAATAACGCCGCGCTTTGTCCTTCTCCAGTGCCTTTCCGACAATGGTCTCGATATCGCCGCGATAATTGCGGCTGATGGAACTCAGCGCTGTGGGATCTTCTTCCCGAATGGTCCGCGCGGCTTCGTGCAACTGCCGGCGGCTTAGGTCGTAGGGAAGGCGCCCGGACAAGAGTTCATAGAGAATGACGCCGAGCGAGTAGACGTCACTGCGCGTATCCACCTCTTGCGGGTCGGCCTTCACTTGTTCAGGACTCATGTAATCGAGCGTTCCCAAGATTTGGCCCAGGTCGGTCTGGCGGGTAACTTGCGCATTGCTATCGGTGACGCGCGCCACCCCGAAATCGAGAATCTTTGGCTGGCCCGTCTCATCCACCAGGATGTTGCCGGGTTTCAAGTCGCGGTGAATCAGTCCTCTCTGGTGCGCGTGCTCAACGGCATCGCAGATCTTGGCTACCAACGACAGCCTCTGGCGTGTATCGAGATGATGCACCTCCGCATGCGACAGCAGCGATTGCCCCCGGATGAGCTCCAAGGCAAAGTACGGCTGTGGCCCGAAGCCTGTGTCGGCTGTGCTCGCCTCATAGATTTGCGCGATCCCCGGGTGCTGCAGGCGCCCCAGCGCCTTGGACTCATGTTCAAACCGCCATAGCCGTTCGGGTGTTGCGAAGCCGGGCTTGATCACTTTAAGAGCTACGCTGCGGCGCGGCTGTTCCTGCTGGGCTTCATAAACGATGCCCATGCCGCCTTCGCCGAGCACGCGAACGATCCGATAGCGGCCAATGGCAGCCGGGAACGAGCCGGCGGTAGCGGCTCCATTTTCACCAGCCGCGACGGAACTGGCCAGAGACTTTGCGGCCACATCCCGGGCCGGCTCCTCCAGAAAGCTTTCGGCTCCCTCGATTTGGGCCAGCAACGAACGGACTTCATGTTGTAGCGACTCGTCTCCGAAGCAGGCCCGGTTGATGAAGTCCTCCCGCCGGCTCTCTTCCAATTCGAGTGCGGAATGGTAGAGTTGCTCGATTTGGCGCCAGCGCTCATTTTCCATGAGACGGCTCCTGGCTCAGCTCGCGGCGCAACCAACTCTTGGCCAGCTTCCAGTCGCGCAGCACCGTCTCCTCGGAGACCCGCAGCACTTCGGCCGTTTCCCGCACGCTGAGCCCGCCGAAAAATCGCAACTCCACAATTTGAGCCTTGCGCGGGTCGAATGCCGCCAGAGCCCCGAGGGCATCGTCGATTGCGACTAGGTCGGTGCCCGGCCGTCCCGTAACAGCCGCCGCTTCATGGAGCTCTAGTTGAGGCATGTTACTGCCTCGCTTCAGCGCCTGGCGGGAACGAGCCCAGTCCACCAGAATGCGCCGCATGATCCGCCCGCACACGGCGAAGAAATGAGCGCGGCTCTGCCAGCTGGGATGTGCCGAACTCAGGAGTTGTAGGTATGCCTCGTTCACCAGGGCGGTGGCTTGCAATGTGTGGGAGGACCGTTCGTCTGCCATGTAGCGCTGGGCGACCCGGTGCAGATCGGCGTAGACCACCGGCGTCAGTTCCTCGAGCGCGCTTTCGCTGCCTTCGCTCCAGGCTTGCAGCAGCTGCGTCAACCGGTGAGCCGGTAACTCCATGCTTCAGAACCGCCTTTGGAACCTGCTTCAGAAAAGACTAACACTCTTTCTTCTCCCCTGTTTCCCGCGCGTTTAACCCAGACCGGTGGACTTTCCAGAGAAAATTGTCGGCGCCTTTACAGTTTTCGACCGCCTTTTCCGCATTTGAGGATGAGGGTATTTGCTGACGCAGAGCCCACTCTCAGCATCCGGCTCGAGACGAATCCCGATTAGGCTGCGCCTGGTGCTGGCAGCAGCGTCCGACAAACAACACAATCAGCGGAGGAAATTCTCATGAAAAACGCTTCAGTGACGTCGTGTCTTGTAGTATTGCTGCTCGCGAGTGCAGCCGGGGCACAGGACATTACCATCTCATGGCAGGTCAAAGGAAAGAACATTGGCACGGGGTATCTCAACAAGGTGGCCACGGACGGGTTGCAGA
>JBAUOG010000630.1:0-23730 GCA_049579625.1 Bryobacteraceae bacterium | reverse complement strand
CCCCTAATTCATAGATTCGTTTCTGGTTAGCCGTGCGCGGGCATCATGATTGGCCAGATAAACGCGCCACTCGGAGAGTGCAACGCGCCTCTGGATTCCAAATGGTCACTCTCCGAGTGTCCATCCGCTGGGAGCGGCCTGCTTCCATCGGGCCCAATTAGCTGGCGGGAAGGGCTGTTCCCGCCACCTACAGTCCGGTTGAGCGAACCGTCCGGAGTGGGCCCTTAGCGCCGCGCCGCTCAGTGCAAACGACCGGACCTTTTCTCAAGAGATCTGGTATGACACTTGAAGCTCCGCAGCCAGCGCAGAGAAACGTGGGTCCGCTGTCCACAACTTCAACCGCCCAGCCACTGCCGACGCCAACAGGTGAATATCGATCCAGCCTGCGCCCCGACCGTGCAGTCGCCTGCTGCGAACGAACTCGACCACGTCGCTGTGCGGAACAGCGCTCGCTTGATGTATCTGTTCGTAGGCAGTTAACAGCTTCACACGGCCCCCACGATGTCCGATGAGAAGTTCTCCGTAGACCAGTTCATGACCGGCGACCTCGTCCACAGCCAACAGTCTTTCCAACTCGGACGCGTAGGGGGCCCGATTGGCAAGGAACTGAATCCAAACTGAGGTGTCGACCAAGACCATTAGGCGACTCTACGCTTGGTGGCGGTCTTTTCACGCCGTCTAGGCACACCTGCGGCCAGAGGCTCGCTTCCGCGAAGAGTCCGAAGGCGCTCGTATGCGGCGCGGCGAACCAGCGCCTCCAGACCCAAACGGACCGCCTCAGTATCCGTGGCCGCACCGCTCGCCAACTTTGCCTCTTTCAGAAGTCTGTCCTCAATATTCAGGGTTTTCTTCATGCAGGTCATAATGCCATACGTATATGGCTCTTCGAGCCACCCGCCCCCAGGCCCGTCTGATGATTGACGTTTTCTGGCGGACTGGGCGGTTCGTGCCAGCTATTGGTAAACACTGTGCGACAAGGGCCGACCTATCGAGCGCAAAACAAGTTCTGTCCGAGCGGCGGACCATACAGACAAACGTTCCGGCGGCGATTCTCGGAAGCCCGTTGTGAATGATAGCGTCCTTTATCGTTCACTACCTCATTCGACAAGCATCCCGGATCCGGCTTTGCGGCCTTCGCTGGTGCGAAGGGATTTCGCAACAGCCGTCGCTTCTCCATGCCATTTTTGCGGACCACCCGGCTTACCAGCCGCAACCCGATTCTCAGAGAGCCGTAACCCTGGCGATCGAGATCTGGCGGCGGCTTGCGATTCGTTCCTCCAGCAGATAAGCTTGACCGGTGGGGTGATTCAAATTGCTGCAGTCCAGAACGATGCCTGCCCCAATGGAAAACCGCCTTCTGGCAGCTCTGGCGGCCGATGAGTTTCAACGACTCCTGCCTAGTTTGAAGCTAGTGACACTTTCGCTGGGAGAACTCATCCGCGAATCAGGCGGACAGCAAGAGTACGCCTACTTCCCCGCCACCTGTATCGTCTCGTTTGTCCACACCATGGATGAGGGATCGACCGTGGAAGTGGGCCTGACGGGAAATGAGGGTGTAGTGGGGGTCGCTTTGCTCCTGGGAGGGAACACTTCGCCCTACCGGGCGATCGTCCAGATCGCCGGAGCCGCGTTCAGGATGAGGTCAAATGTGCTGCAGCGGGAGTTCTCGCGGAGTTCTGCCTTTCAGCTTCTGTTGCTGCGCTACACACAGGCGTTGATTACCCAGATCTCGCAAACCGCCGCCTGCAACCGGCTCCACTCCGTGGAAAAGCGCCTTTGCCGCTGGCTGCTGCTTTGCCACGATCGAGTTCCGTCCGACGAAATCCTGATGACTCAGGAGTACATCTCCAACATGCTGGGCGGACGCCGCGAGAGCGTTACCGTGGCGGCGGGCCATCTCCAGGATGCTGGATTTATCCAATACTCCCGCGGTCACATCCGGATCCTGGATCGAAAGGGCATGGAAGGATTCGCGTGCGAATGCTACCGGGTGGTGAAGGACGAAACGGATCGATTGATGGGCAAACTAGACAAGAAGTTGCTTACACGTTCGGCGGCCGCCGGTCGGCGAGGAGACGAGCGAGAAAGTTCCTGAGCTGGTTGAAGTTGTCCGGACGGATGATGAATATGCGCTTCCCTATTTCCAACTCGGCGCCTTCATCCACGGTGTCCAAGCCAAAAACTACGACTGGTACCTCTTCGCTAAGGCCGGCACCGTCGCGGATGCGGCCGGCGGTAGCCACTAAGACGGAGGCTGGTCCGCCCAAACTGACGAGGATCAGGTCGGGCGGGTCTCGCCTGGCTATGACAACGGCGGCGCCTTCGTTTCTGGCGGGGTCCACGCGATACGCGTCTTTTTGTAGCAAACGCTCGATGCCGTCGCGGGTTTCCTCCACATCGGCCACGACCAGAATCCTCGCAGCGTCCGATTCCTTGCTCATCGATTCTCGCTTACTGCTCCCGACGACGGAGCGACTCAATCAGCCAGTCTTAGCGAAAAAGCGGGTGTGCAAAAGGGACTCAGCGTCCCGGGCATCTATCAACCGGATAGGGTTGGCGGCCGAAAACTCATACTGTCTTCCGGTGGCCGGTCCCCGAACGCGAATCGGAGATTTTTCCAGGTAACGCAGGCCAATGGAGGACCCGCCCCCGGGTGGTTGGGCCGGCCTGACGTTTTGGACCGGGTTAGGGACGGAGGTCGCGGCCGCCGGCGACGGGGTCGCGATAGAATTGCTCCGCGGCGGAGTCCGGTTCAAATCTTCCTGCATTAGCGTCGCCCGCTTTTGTCCGCAGCACATCGGTGTTCTCTCCTTCGGTTGATTGCGAAATCGGTTCGATGATCACTGGTTCGCGGCCGAGGCGCTCCAGCACGCAAGCCGCGCCGGAAAGAGCCAGCCACACAAAGAGCCAATCGAGCGGCGCCCGGCTGACATAGAATGCCATGGGAGCCGCAATCCAGAAGCTGAGGCAGTAGAAACAGTCCATCAGCTTCCCAAAGAACCCGCCTCCGAGGCGGCCTCGGAAGCGGGCAATGATATCGGCGGGGCCATCCTCGCGCGCCAGCAGGTGGGTTACCCGCCAGGTTGCGAGGATAGCCAGAACAAACCGCGTGCAAAACTCAGCAACGTGCACTGTATTAAGGTGTAATCCCGACGTGGTTGCAAATGCAAACCGGGAAGGTGTGCCGCAGTTCGTGGCGCCCGTCGGATAACCCAGGACAGATGGAATTGTCCCAAACGAGCAGGGTGATGACATACCCGCAGCACTCGCCGCGCTTTAGGGTCAGAGCGGGTTCGGCCGGGTTACAGACTGCGTCCAGACGGCGCATATCGAGCATCGCGAGAATTCCATCCGTCGGCGGTGGGATCAGCGTAGTGTAAGGGCAGATATCGCCTCCCGGATCCCCAACCCGGTTCGTGCCCACGAACGGTGGACCCCATGGAGGGACGCCGGGACCCGGAATTGGGATTGGAACGCCGGGGTCCGGAGTGCCGTCTTTCTTGATCCACAAGCTATAGCCGCCGAAATTATCGATCGGATTCGGCTGGGGCAGGGGCCCTTGGATGGTCTCGTCGTACGCCACACCCAACAGAGCTGCCGACCAAGCGACCGAACAATCGCCACCTGGCGGGGCGAACTGCCGGAGATCGACGGTGGCGCAAGGGTCCACTCCCTTAATTTGCGTGATATGGGCGTGGCTGGGCGTAATCTGCTTGTTATCGAACCAGACCTGCCGGAGGTTGTCCTGGAAGACTCCCCCGGTATCCTCGGTGGTGAGCCGGAGCGTGAACGGGCCGCTCTGGCAATCCGCCAGAGGCAGGGGAACCGTGGTCCAGAAGGGCGGAGGCGGACAGGGAGGCTCACTGGGAACCACTGGGAACGACTCCGGAAACAAATGTGACCAATATTCTTCCTGAAGATAGTCGCCGAAGAACGGACTGCAGAGGCCTGGCGGAAAATTCGGCTGTCTCCAGGAGCTGGTCAGCCAGCCCTGGAAGATTTTGTTCAGGCCAGCGTCGATCTGAAGAGGTGTCGTGTAGTCGACTTCCCAGAAGACTTTCCACGCTCCCGCTGTCGTAGTAGTAAAGCCCGGCTGGTAGCTAAGCGTGTATCGCTTGAGATCCGCGCACGCGGAGGGAGGGGGAGCACCGACCACGGCGCTTCCGTTGATGCGGATTTCATTTCCGAACGAACGCTTTGCGCCCGTCCCATCCACCGGCTGCGACGTGGGATCGAAGAGATCGACCGCGTTCACGTTCTCGATGCCCTGTATCCAAACCAGGTTGCGCTGGAGCGTAAACTGGCCAGGGCAGCACGTAGGGCTTCCGCCTCCGATGGGATAAACGCAGAGGCGAATGTCTACAGATCCTGCCGGAACGAATGGGAACGTTTGCAGGTAACCGAGGGTGCCGTTCACCACACCGCAGGCGCCCTGGGGCGCCAAGCCGGGATAAATGATGCCCAGGCTTTGCCAGGGTCCGCCCAGGCTCCACTGCAGTTCGTAGTGGTCGCAGGAGAATCCACTGGCCGTCCCCTTGATCTCAACCCCGCGCAAAATGCCCACGATGGGAAACGCTTCCTCCTCCACGCAGTCGTGGGGATCAGTGATCTGACAGACTAGCGGCTGCAGGCAGCGTTCGAGACAGCGGAAGAAGTAAATCAGGCACCAGAGCACCTCCGCCAGCGACCGGGCCCGCGCCAGGCAACACCCGAAACAAATCGCGCACAAGCACCAGCAGCGGCAGAACCAGAACGACGGGACCTGACTGTGAGAGGTAAACGCATCCTTGCCGAGTAGAGCCTCCGCCGCCCGTGGCGTCAGCGCGCGCTCGAAAATTTCGCAGACTTCCTGAATGCCTTCGCGGCAATCGATCCTCCCGCCGATGATCTCCTCCGGGATTCCGGACGCGAACTCGACCGTGGCAAGCTGGTCGGTGAGATATGGCTTGAACGCGACGGCAAGCTCCTCTACTAGGACGCCGAAATCTGCGCGCTCTTGGGGCGCCGGCGGGGAACTAACTGGAGTGCCCAGCGCCTGCCGAACGCAAATCCAATATTGGTAGAGGTAGTAGGAGAACGCCCGGAAATTGCGCGGGCCCCGGCAGGCCAGCCATCCGAAGATGATGCAGCAGCGAACGTGCTGCAAACACCACCGCCACTGATCCACGGGTCCGAGTATCTTCCGGACCTCCGGCGAAAGCATTCTTTGGGCAATCTCGTCAGTGAAAAATGCCCCGAAGACCTGGTCTGCCCTCGCTATCTCGTCCGCGCAACTCGGTGGTCCGGCTGCTGCCGCCTTGCTTAACTCAGCCGGATCGCCGGCCAGTTTCAACTCCTGTTTCAGAATCGGTTCATAGGCCGCTAATAAGGCTTTCAGAACAAGCTGCAAATCCTCATTCTGGATTTCGGGGGGCGCGCCTTGACCGGCGGTTGGGTTCTTTGTTTCATCAGGCATCATTAATCCTCACTTTCTTTTGTGACGTACCTCGGCTTTCCGCTTCATGAAACGTTCGTCGAGTGCCTTCGCGGAGATTAACGCCGCACAGCCCTCGATGCTTCTGTCTGCTTCGTTGAGCCGCCTCCCTCGGGCGGATTCTTCTTGAAGGTGTCGGCCGGTTCCTCGAGCAGTTGCTCAAGCGCTACGTCGCGAGACGCTTTCGGCATATCTTCAAGCAGCGCTTCGCTTGCCGCCACGAATCTGCCAACCTTTTCTCGTGGCAGCGCTGCTGTGTCGCTTCTGTTGGAACCAGAATCAGTAAAATCGAAATCCCCCCGGTTGTCGGTGCGCTGGCACACATAACGGGCGGATTGCGGTTTCTGAGTCGCGTAGTGTTTGTGACCGCTGGCGCGAACAGCCCTTCCCACAAGTAAATTGGCCCACGCTTCTGGATACGGGTATTTCGAACAAGTGGCCCCCGAAAACTCTCACTCCTTGCCAACCCCGTTAGTGAATGATAAAGGACGCTATCATTCGCATCTCCTTGTTCGCTGCGAAGACGCCCCGTCCCTAAGGTCCGCTGACAAGTTGGATCCGATTTCCTTCGGGCTGTGCGACAAGGGCCGATCTATCGAGCGCAAAACAAGTTCTGTCCGAGCGTCCGACGATCCGCGGAGAGGGTGAGTTTTCGGTGTCGAGAGTTCTTGACGGCGTAAGCGCGTGCCGACAAACACCCCTTTTTGGCTACACCTCAAACGCGTAGGACAACGAGATTGCGTCCCGAAGCCACGACGAGCCGTTTGATATCGTGCTCGTCGCCTGTGAGAATCAACGCTTTTAGCCGAAGGGCTGTGGTCACCACAACGGCGTCGACGACATCCGCGGTTCTAGTCTTGCCTAGCAGTCGCCCTGCCTCGTGCGCCTCGCTCTCGCCGAGAGAAACGACCGCGCACCCGGTCAGGAAGCGTCTGAGTTGCGCCTGTTGTGGTGACCGGCTGACCTGAGCGACGGCCGGCGCAGGAACCGACGGAAGAACGCCAAATTCCAAACGCGCTTTGTGTTCTGCCCATATACGCCGCTCGTTCCTGTCCGCCGCCACGAGAACGGCAGCATCGTAGACAACACCGTTCATGCCGAGCGCCGGACAGTTCGCGAAGTCCGCAGTTGCGCTCGCACACTGCGGCGAGCTTCTTCCATCTCTTCCGCGGTGAAAAATCCGTGCTGTTTTTCCCACTCGGCTACTGCCGCCAAACCGGCCCGCCGATGCAGTGCTTCCCGGGCCGCCCGGGTCATCCAGGCCGAGACGCTCACTTTGTCGCGGGTGGCGGCGGCAAGAATCTTTTCGTGAACCTCAGGGTCGATCGTTATCGCAAGCTTCGGTGATGGATTTCCGCGCGGCATACAAAGTATCCTACCGGAGTATGATACCAAGAAGGAGACAATGCTGTCGTCCCTGGCGTTAACCACCTGCTTGAATGACGCGCCACCCGGAGAGTACCTCGCGACTTGCGCTCCCAGCGACCATTCTCTGGATTGCCGACGATCCACCAACTGGCCCAGATAAACAGTTCGCCGTTAGTCAGTCACTAACCGACTCGACATTCCGCCAAATAGCGTACGTTCCTTTAGGTACACCGATGTTGGTCCCAGGTTTCCCGGAAAACGCAACGCGTATTCAACCGGTGTACATTCCAACACTTCACCTGGAGCCTCATAATGGCCTGGGAGCTTGGCACGAACAGTAAGATCGGCACCGCGCTCCACCAACAATTGCACGAGCGGCAGCCCAGCGTCGGCCCGCTGTGTCGCTGCATGGAAGATAGGCGTTTGCCCGCCCATTCCGGTCTCGTCCACCATCGCTGTCGCATTGACGTCAGCGCCGCGATCCAAAAGGAGCCGAGCAGCATGAATGGCTTGGAATTCGGCGGCCACGTGTAGCAGCGTTCCGCCTCGCAAGGTAAGCATACGTGCTGCCGTTGTGCCGAAATCAAGATCGGAAAATCGTTGATGGAGCAGATCTGGATTTGCATCCAGCAGTTCGGCCAATTCTGTTATGCTTCCGCGAACGACCGCTAATACCGCCGGCGACTCATGTTTGGATTTCCCGCCAGCCCGAAGCAAGATCTCTATGCAAGCATTGAGCAGGTCGGGATCGCGGACATAGGTGCCCAGCAAATAGTCAAGAGCCGTACCTGGGTGTGGAATTCTGCGAGCCTTCCATGCCGTCCCGGTCCCGCAATTCGGGTCCGCACCATGATCCAACAGCCATTTCAAGCTGACTGGGCTGAGCGTCTCACAGGCGGCAAACAGGATAGGGTAGTCGCCATGCCAGGCTGCGTTGACGTCTGCGCCATAAGCGACGAGCAATTCCATCATTGGTATTCGCTCGCCGGAAAGTGCGGCGCGCATCAGCGGAGCATCGCCCCCTTGATGAACATCCGACCCAGCCTCAATCATCCACTTTGCGATGGCCAAACGCGTTTGGTCTGGCGGCATGTACGGCACTCTACACTCCGCAACCCAGGTAAGCGGCCCGTCCTTGGCGTAGCCTAGCGGTGCCTTATGCAAGGCTCGATTCCGTAACATCATGGATTGAACTAGGTGCAGATCGTTCCGGTCGATCGCATCCTTAAGCTGTCCAGCTTCCTTAAGCGAATCCACTAGCGCCTTCAATTTAGGCCAGCTCGGGAATCCGTATTCACGAGCGATCTTCAGCTGTGCATCAGCGAGAGAACGGGCGCTGCCCGTCTTTAACAATTCCTTAGCCTGGTCCTTCAGGTGACGAAGATTCGGGTGGTCCGGAAGGGTACGCGTAGCAGCGGAGAATTGGTTCGACATTGCGAACTCCTTTCATCTAAGCGCCCGCCGTCCGCATTTTCGGGCTGAAAGAAGTTTCGCGAAGTCAGACTGCCTTACAGGTGGGCTTCTACCCTTTCCGCGGACCGGATGCGTCCTTCACGCTTTACATTAGGCTATCAGGCGCTGGGGTGGTCTGCTCCTGCCTGGTCGCCAGGATTTACCGACGTGCTCCGCAGAGCCATCGGCTGACTCGCCGCCGACTGTCGGAGGGAAGCTTGGCTTCGGGCGGAATACGCGCACTTCTATAGCGGTCTGAAGCGGTCCTCCGAAGCCCGGAATCCGACTGTGGAAGGGTGGCCGACTGTACGCCCAGTGCAATGAAGTACATCCTCGCGAGTAGGTTTAGACGGCCAACTGCTACCTACGTTGCACAACGCCAATTCCAGCCGGCGTCCGGAACGTCGAGCGACCAGCCGGGATTCGTGCAACTCTCTGGCGCAGAGGCTTCGAGCAGGAGACCTCCCTCAAGCTCTACCCAAACGAGTGAAATCGCCTCCAGAATACATCCCACGGCTCACGTGGGCGCCGACACACGAAAATGTCCGTGTGATCCCCGAGGATGGCGATGTTCTCGATGCCGAAGGGAATGGTCACGTGGCCAGCAAGCTCGCACGACTCGAAAACGGTTTCGAGGTCGCGGCCGAGAAAACCCGCCGCAATGACGGTTTTGGGCGGTGGATTGCCATACCCGCGCAGCCAGTGCGAGTTCGAGCCGCTGATTACTTCCGGCAGGCCTCGACCGCGACCGTAAAGGTTGATGGCGGCGGCCTCACCCGCATCGCCGGCCAGAATGCCAACCGGCTCGCTGTCGCGCGGGAGCGAATCGCGAACGCGGACCACAGCGCTGGCCATCTCGGGCCACCCGAACTCCTCGTTGAAATTGCCGTTTGCCGCGTCGGCGATTCTCCACCAGCGTGAGCCCGGCGGCGCCAGAGGCAGAACCATGAGAACGACCACAATCCCGCCGACCACCAGGCTGGTCCGAACCACCCCGCGGACTGTGCCGGTGGCGACCGGGGACAGGGCTTCCGACCATCGTTCGCCCCAAACGGCGCCCGCGGCGAGCAGCATCGGGTACGCCGGCGAGAGGTAGTAGGGCTTGCCTTTGGCGATGAGAAAGAGCGCTAGAGGGATCACGTACATCCAGCCAATCATGCGGTAACGCTTTCCCTCCGGTTTGATGAACAGGAAATACAACCCGGCGATCCAGAGCGGCACGGTGACAGGATTCGTCACCGACCAGACCTGCGCGGGCAGGAAGCCATTCGTGCTGCCCTGCCCGACATCGCGCGCATGAATAAACTTCAAAAAATCCAGCGTGATGAAATGGTGTCGGACCTGCCAGATGAGATTGGGAAGGAAGATGAGGATGGCAGCGGCTGCACCGTACCACAGCCATCTGTTGAGCAGCCAGCGAGGTCTCGTCAGCACGATGCCACCGGCAATGCCTGCCAGGAAGAACGCCATTGTGTACTTCGTCATCATCCCCAGGCCGACGACGACCCCCAACGCGAGCCACCAGCGCTGATCTTCGGATTGCACCAAACGGAAGGTAATCCAGGCGGCCAACACCCACCACAGGTAGTCGAAGGAGACATACTGGAACACGCTGCCCAAAAACACCGCGGGTCCGGCGATCGCCGCCGCCCATGCAGCCACAAGCTGGGCCGGACGTTTGCCGCCAATCTCGCGAGCCATCAAACCGGTCAGCACCATGGCGATCCCCGCTGCCAGAGCGCCAAAGAAGCGCAAGCCAATCATCGACGGGCCAAACAGCGTAAGCGCCACTCGCGCAATAAAGGGAGTGACCGGCGGATAGACCACATAACCCCAGGCAAGGAAACGAGCGTCGTCGAGCGTCGCGAGCTCGTCGCGATGGAATCCGTATTCGCCGTTAGTAGCGGTGTGCAGCGCGACCAACGCCAGCGCAGATAGAACGAGCACGCCAGTATCCGTGGCGATGATCCTCCGGCAGATGGCGGGCAGCCGCATAGATGTCGCAATCACTATAGCTGAATAGCTTACCGCAGAAGGCACGATGGGGCCAGTCCGCAGGATGGCAGGCCGGCGTTCCTTTGCCGGATACTCTGCCCAGGGCGCATCGCCCCCGCTCCGGGCGGACAACGCGTTACTCGGAGAATGGGCTGGATCGCGTTTGCTGCGAAGGATTGCTCCCAAAATACGGCGATCTGGGAGATCACAGTGAAGTTCTCCGCCGCAACGCCACGGCGATGGGCGATGCCAGGCCGATGAATCGGACCTGGACGGCGTTTCACGGGAGTAAACCCCATTGGTGGACGGACGGGCCGTCCTCGCTAGTCATAGGTCAACACCTGTCGACCAGGCCGGAGCTCTCCCCGAAACCGTTTCGGACTAAGGACCGATTTCCGACAGTCCCATGCGTCCATCCACGAGTCTGCGGTCGGATACCGTCGATTCCTGAGGCCGTTCGGGACAGGCATTGACTTCAATCCCTATTCTGGTCTATATCTAGTCTGGAAAGGTATTCCCTACTTGGCCGACAATTCCTCGTATCCCGATCTCCTGCCCGGGACCTTGTACATGATGATCCTGAGAACCCTGAACCAAGGTCCCATGCATGGCTACGCCATTGCCAAGCGCATTCAGGACTGGTCCAAAGGCGAGCTTGAAATCGAGGACGGCTCGCTCTATCCGGCGTTGAATCGGATGCTGACGAAAGGATGGCTGAAGGCCGAGTGGGGGGAGACCCAAAACAACCGAAAGGCACGCTTCTACCAACTGACACCAACGGGTAAAAAGCAGCTCGAGGCCGAATCGAGCGCGTTTAACAAAATGATCCGGGCGATTCAACTGGTGATGCGGACGTCGTAGTCATGCTCTGGCGGAATTTTTTGCGGCGCGACCGCGCAGACCAGGAATGGCGAGAGGAGATGGAGACCCATCTTCAGATGCTGATCGACTCCTTTCTGGAGCAGGGCCTCACGCCGGACGAGGCGCGCCATGCGGCGTTGAAGCGAACAGGCAATCTGACAAGGCAACGGGAGGAGATCTATCGCATGAACGGGATTCAGTGGGTGGATTCGATTTCCGGAGATATACGCTATGCCGCGCGCGGGCTGCGCAAGAATCTTTCGTTCACCGCCGTAGCCGTCTTGACGCTTGGACTGGGAATTGGGGCGAATACCGCGGTCTTTAGCGTGGTCAATAGCGTCCTTTTGAAGCCTCTCGCATTTCCTCGCGCTGAAGAACTGGTGGATGTGGCGCAGGTCGCCCCCGGCGCGGGCGGCATCATTGCCAGCCGCGGTGGGCTCGGACTTTCGCCGTCGATGTATTTCACTTACACCGAACAAAACCGTTCGTTTCAATCCATGGGCGTTTGGACTTCCAGCTATGTCACAGTCACCGGGTTGACAGAACCGGAACAGGTGTTTGCGAATTTGATCAGCGATGGATTGCTTCAGGCGCTCGCCGCGCAACCGGAAATCGGAAGGCTGCTGACGCCAGCGGATCAGGTTCCCGGATCGAATGAGTCGGTGCTGCTGGCCTACAGCTACTGGCAGCGTCGATTTGGCGGAGACCGGTCCGTAATTGGAAGAAAGATTTTCGTGGATGCCCGTCCTCGCGAGATTGTCGGCGTCATGCCGGCCGATTTTCGTATCGCCGACACGCCTGCTGATCTGATCCTCCCGCTGCGACTCGATCGCAGAGGCGCGATATTGGCCGGATTTTATCTTCGCGCGATCGGCCGCGTGAAGCCAGGAGTTTCAGTTGAGCAGGCGAACGCGGACATCGCGCGGCTGATCCCGATTTGGATGCGTTCCTGGCCCTCGATCGAGAGCGGCAAAGCAGGCGACGCATTGGCAGAAAAAGTGTATCGTTCCTGGCGGATCGGCCCGAACGTTCGCCCCCTGCGCGAGAGCGTGGTGGGCAATGTTAAGAGCGTGCTCTGGGTGGTGATGGGCACGCTCGGAATGGTTATGTTGATCGCGTGCGCCAACGTCGCGAATCTTTTGCTGGTGCGGGTGGACGCGAGGCAATCGGAGCTTGCCCTGCGAGCGGCACTGGGCGCGGGTTGGGGCCGAATTGTCCGCCAGCTTCTCATTGAGAGTCTGCTGTTGGGCGCCGTGGGCGGAACGCTCGGCCTTGCCGTTGCCTACGGCGGACTGCGGTTGCTGGTCCGCAACGGACCTTCGAGCCTTCCCCGCTTGAGCGAGATCGGGATCGATTCACACGCACTGGTCTTCACCTCCGTCGTGACGCTCCTGTCCGCGTTAGTTTTTGGGCTCATCCCAGCTCTGCGTTACGCGGGGCCGCAGGTTTCGTTAGCCCAGCGCGATGGGGGCCGGACGGCAAGCCCAGGCAGCAATCGCCATCGCGCCAGAAACACGCTGGTGATTGTACAGGTGTCTCTCGCTCTCGTGCTCCTGATCTCGGCCGGACTGATGATTCGGACATTTCAAGCGATGCGGAGCGTCCGCATGGGCTTCGAACAACCAGCGACGATCGAAACCTTCCGGGCCGTTATCCCTCGAGAATTAGTCCCCAACGAAGAACAAGCCACCCGTATAGAGCAGGCAATCGCGGAGAAAGTGGCTGAGCTTCCCGGCGTAACCGCGGTTGGGTTCTCAAGCGCGATGCCCATGGATGGAGCGCCTCCGAACTGGGACGGAATCCTCACGGAAGGGCAGAGTTACGCGCAGAATCATCCACCCATGCGGCTCTACCTGAATGTGTCGCCCGGCCTGTTCAGGTCTCTCGGTACCAAGATCAAAGCAGGGCGCGACCTGAGCTGGATCGATATCTACGGTGACCGCAAGTTTGTTCTGGTTTCCGAGAACCTGGCCCGCGAGCTCTGGGGATCTCCTGAAGCCGCCATCGGCAAACGAGTACGCTCCACCGAGATTGGACCTTGGCGCGAAGTGGTTGGCGTGGTAGAGGACGTGCGCCACGGCGGCGCTCAGGAGCCGGCTCCGGCGGTCGTTTACTGGCCCGCCTTTGGGCAGATACCCTACGCGCCGGTCACGGCTGCAACCAGGTCTGTGGTGTTCTCGATTCGGACGGATCGCGCGGGAACTGGCGCCTTGTTGAACGAAATCCGTCGCGCCGTGTGGTCAGTGAATGCGCAACTGGCGGTGGCGAATCCGGAAACGATGCGCGAGACAGTGGACCGTTCCATGGCGCGCACTTCGTTCACGCTGGTGATGCTGGCCATTGCCGGCTCGATGGCGCTGTTGCTGGGGTTCATCGGAATCTATGGCGTGATTGCATACGCCGTATCTCAAAGAACGCGAGAGATCGGAATCCGCATAGCGCTGGGGGCAGAGCCAAGTGACGTCAGGCGAGTCTTCGTCCGCCACGGGTTGGGTCTTTGCGCCGTTGGTATCGTAATCGGTTTGGGCGCCGCGGCACTCTTAGCGCGCGTGATGAAATCGCTGCTGTTCGGTGTGCCCCCAGTGGATCCGGTGACCTTTGCAGCCGTCCCCGTCACCCTATTACTCGCTACGTTTGCCGCGTGTTACTTGCCTGCGAGAAGGGCGTCGGCAGTGGACCCGGCGGATTGCATGAGGGCTGAGTAGGGTCTGGGTTTGATGGGACCGTCCAGGGTCAACCCTTACCGACAAGTCCGATTCACGGAGCGGCCGGCAGAAGGCGGTGCGTGCCCTCCGGGCTTGCGTGCCGGTCTGAGACGATTCTCAGTGCTTCATCAAATCGCGATCCCCGTACGTTCTGTAAGAGTTGTTGCCAGTGAACCCTGCCATAGACGATCTTCATCTCGTTGTCGGCCAGGTTGACGTCGCCCGCCCAAATACGCTGGTGGAAGTCTCTGAACGACGGCAATTTATCAATCTGGTCTACTGTCTTTCCTGCCGAACCCAGCAACAAGAAAACGGTGGCGTAGAACATGTGCATCACCTGTCTCATGAGGAAGAATCGCGCGAGTTGGTACTCATCGGGTGGCTGGCTAAAATACCGCTGAAGATAAACCGCTTCGTCGACGTCGCTCGTGACCACGAAGTTCGCAACGACCGCGAGGTCGAAGTAGCGATCATTCAGAAAAGCTGCTTGCCAGTCCACCAGCCATAGGCGCTGACCATCGAAAAGGATGTTTTCCGGCTTCAGGTCGTCGTGAGACGACACCATATCCGAATCGAGGCGTGGGTAAACGGCGCACACTTTCTGATACTGAGTGAAGATTTCCCCGACCTCGTTCCTGGAGAGAAGATTCGCCGTCCGAAATCTCCAGATAAAGCCGTTGTGCGCCGTGACGTAGTTGAACGCTTTGGGAAATGGCGGCAGGGCGTGGAGCCGCCGCAGTGTGCCGGGAATCCGAACCAGCGCTTCGGTTACCCCAAGAGGCACGGTCTCTACAAAGTCGGTGATCGAAATGCCGTCTTCGAAGTTGGCGTGCCAGACACGGGGCGACAGACCGGCTTCCGCCCCTGCCTTCATGACCGTAAATATTCGCCGCGGGTCGTTCCTCTCGTCAATCCGCGTCATGATCTTCAATAGAAAGGGCGATCCTTTTACGACGATGCGAAAGGCAAGGTCCGAACTGAGGCCTCTGGGCATCGTACGGATATCTTCGATTTCGATTTCGCCGAAAGCTTCGTTCAGACCTCGAAGCACTGCATTGGTTTTCTCTGGCGGGATCAAAAGGCCTCCATCTCACTGCGCCCTGCTCCTTTTACCTCACGTGGGTGGATGCCTCGTGGTAAAAGGTGGTACAAGAACGACGTACTTCCGTCGTCGCGGAATTTGACCGGAAGCGCCGTCAGCTACCCGCGCGGCGGGCCCGGCTGCTACTTTGGGCGCACTGCGATTAGGTCGATTTCTACCAAAGCGCCACTAGCACCAGCGGGCAGAACCACCTGCACCGTGGTGCGTGCGGGCTTGTTCGGTTGGTTCCTGGTGCCGAAGAATTGGGTCTATCCGGCCATCATTCCGGCAAAGTCCATCTTGCCGTCTTTGGCGGGATCGCCCCCGAGGTACACCCGCATCATCACCACATCGCCCAGCGTCAGTTTTTGCGATTCGAGGAACTTTTGGATGTCCTTGATCAGGCCCACGGTTTGTGACGCGGTATCGGTGTGTGCCTTCCGGTCCGGGTCGAGCCATCCACTCAAATACAACGTGTCTCCGGCCCATACTGCCCCCGAAATGGGAAGGTCAGAATTCGAGGGGTTTTGACTAGCCGGCAGCGGGATTCGTTTTGTTTGCGCTGAAGCTGTCAGGCAACCTATCAGCGCGAATGCCAAAAGGGGAAGACGTTTGATCGTCATGCGGTTAAGTTTAGCCTTAGAACGGCCACCTCACAAGTTGATTTTCCCAATGTATTGTTGAGTAGGATTTATGCTTTCCTGCTGCGGCAGACCGCCTTGGACGCACACCATCCGCCATCAGCCTGCAGATGAATCGTCTTCAGGAGCAGTTGGGAACACCGCTCTTTCGCAAGCACGGCCGGTTCCTCAAGCTGACAGAGACCGGACGAACTGGCCTGCAGAGAATATCGGGATTGCCAACGATGCAGCTATCCGCTATGTCACTATAAGAGTTGTTTCCGCGAAGATGCTGAGCGCATGCGGGCCACCCACGTCATCGTCTGACTAAAAGGCCAGACTTGCGGGCAACTGATCGCACACAAGGATGAATGGGCGTACAGGTCGCACTGAATCACCGGACGGAGTATAAGTACGAGAGGCCGATCACGCTTGGCCCGCAATTGGTGCGGTTACGTCCGGCACCGCATTGCAGAACAAAGATCTTAAGCTATGCGTTGACGGTTAAGCCAGCCGAGCATTTCATCAACTGGCAACACGACATTTACAACAACCACCTGGCGCGCCTGGTTTTCCAGGAGAAAACCGACAAGTTGGTGGTGGAAGTGGATCTGGTTGCGGAACTCTCCCCGATCAACCCTTTCGACTTCTTTCTCGAACCCGAAATCGAAAACTTTCAGTTCCAGTACCCGGTAGAACAGGGGAAGGAACTCGATCCCTATCGTGCGGCGCAACCGCTGGGTCCGCTGCTCGAGGGTTTTCTGAACGGGTTGCCGCGCGAAGAGCGGGGAACTACAAGCTTCCTGGTCGACCTGAACAGCCGGATCAAAAGCACAATCGGCTACACCGTTCGCATGGAGCCGGGCATCCAGAACTGCGAAAAGACGCTTGAAAAGGGGACGGGCTCCTGCCGGGACACGGCCTGGTTTCTGGTCCAGGTTCTGCGGCATTTAGGATTTGCGTCGCGGTTTGCTTCGGGGTATCTGATTCAACTGGCTTCGACCGATGGGTCGCAGAGTGGCTTGAAGGACTCGGCCGATCTGCACGCGTGGGCAGAAGTTTTTCTTCCCGGAGCGGGGTGGATCGGGCTGGACCCCACGTCGGGATTGCTCGCAGGAGAAGGTCACATTCCGCTGGCCTGTACGCCGGATGCACCGGATGCATCTCCTATTACAGGCACGGTGGAACCCTCAGGCGTCGAGTTCGGCTACTCGATGTCCGTCCGCCGCGTGAACGAAGCACGGCACCGCTCGAAGGCGGTTGGCGATGAGCAATGGATGGGCGTGGAGAAGGTCGCACGGCAAATCGACGCGGATCTTGCCGCTCAGGATGTTCGTCTCACTATGGGCGGCGAACCGACGTTCGTCGGCATTGACGAGCCCGACAGCCCTCAGTGGAACGGTGACGCGATGGGACCGCTGAAGCTCAACCGTGCGGTGGGCCTGATTCGGCGACTTCGCGATGAGATAGCGCCAGGCGCACTGCTTCATTTCGGACAGGGCAAGTGGTACCCGGGTGAACCGCTTCCGCGGTGGGCATTGAACTGCTGCTGGCGCGCTGACGGTGTTCCGGTCTGGGAGAATACCGGCCTGATTGCCGATGAAGACCGTGACTATGGATTCGATACATCCGACGCGCTCCAGTTCACGGAGGCGCTCACGCGCCGGCTTCAAGTGAGTTCCGGGAACATCCTGCCGGCTTACGAAGACGCCTTCCATTATTTATGGAAGGAGCGACGTTTACCGGTGAATGTCGATGCGGCCGACTCAAAACTGGCGAACCCGCGCGAACGCGAAGAACTGGCGCGCGTGTTCGAGCACGGGTTAGGGAAACCGATTGGCTATGTTCTGCCGATTCGCAGGCGACAGCACGAAGGGCGCATCTACTGGTCGAGCCAGCTCTGGTTCCTGCGTCCGGACCGGCTACTTGTGATCGAGGGAGACTCGCCGATCGGCTACCGTTTGCCCTTCGATTCTCTGCCCTGGATCGCGCCGGACGATATCGAATACGACTATGAGATGGATCCACTGGCCCCTCTTGAGAAGCTTCCGCCGGCGCCAGCGCGGCGCATGGATCTGTTCGCCTTGAGCGCCGGTGATGATCCACTGCCCGCACCGCCCAAAGTAGGTGAGTCCGCCAAAGATGCGATCCGGCCTGCCTTATGTGTGGAGGCGCGCGGGGGGCGCTTGCATGTCTTCCTGCCTTACACGCCTAAGCTGCCGGATTATCTTGATCTGCTCGCAGCAGTCGAAGATACCTGCCTGCATGTTCAGAAGCCGGTTTGGATAGAAGGGTACGCGCCTCCGTCGGACCCGCGGATGCGATCGTTCAGCATCACTCCCGACCCCGGCGTTGTAGAAGTCAATCTTCCGCCGGCCGGCAGTTGGGAGGAACTCAGCAAGCTCCACCACCTGGTTTTCGACGAAGCAAAACGCAACCGGTTGGCCGCTGAGAAGTTCCTGTGGGACGGGGCCCATAACGCGACGGGCGGCGGCAACCACATTGTGATAGGAGGCCCGACCGCCGCTGACAGCCCGCTCTTGCGCCGCCCCGATCTTCTGCGAAGCATGCTGGCCTTTTGGCAGAACCGCCCATCTTTGTCTTATTTGTTTTCGGGCAAGTTCATCGGCCCGACGAGCCAGTATCCTCGAATCGATGAGGCGCGCATGGATGCGCTGTATGAACTGGAAATCGCGTTCAGCCAACTGCCTTCGGACGAATGTCCGCCCTGGCTGGTCGACCGGCTCTTCCGGAACCTGCTGGTCGATATTACCGGCAACACGCATCGGGCTGAGTTCTGCATCGACAAGTTGTATCCACCGCAGGGCTCCGGATCGCGGCTTGGTTTGCTGGAGCTGCGGGCATTCGAAATGGCCCCGACAGCAAGAATGGGGCTGGTCGAGCTGCTGCTGATCCGGGCGCTGGTCGCGATGTTTTGGAAACGTCCATACGAGGCGAGACTGATTCGATGGGGAACCGCTCTCCATGACCGCTTCATGCTGCCGCATTATGTAAGGCAAGACTTCCTAGACGTGCTTGCGATCGTGCAGCGATTCGGCTACGAGATCGATGAAGATTGGTTCGCTCCGCATCTCGAGTTTCGTTTTCCAAAGATCGGTTCGATTGCCCTTGACGGCTTGGAACTGGAACTCCGCCAGGCTCTCGAACCGTGGCATGTGCTTGGCGAGGAAACAAGCGGAGGTGGCATTGTGCGCAATGTCGACTCTTCACTGGAGCGAATTCAAGTCAAGTTGACGGGGCTGACGGAGTCGCGTTATGTGGTGGATTGCAATGGGCGCAGGGTGCCACTTCGCTCCACGGGCAGGCCGGGAGAGGCTGTGGCCGGAGTTCGCTTCATTGCGCGGCGGCCGCCGTCGTGCCTGCATCCGACGATTCCGATTCAGAGCCCACTGGTCTTCCATATCTACGACCTTTGGAATGAACGCTGGATTGGAGGCTGCACGTACCACGTCATGAGTCCTTCCAGCAAATGGTATTCCGCAAGGCCAGTGGATGCGTTGGAAGCAGAGAGCCGCCGCGCCGAACGCTTCCAGGATTCCGCGGGAACGCCGAGCCTTGCTCTTGCCGCCGAGGAAGAACCGAACCCCAACTCACCCATGACTCTCGACTTGCGCTGGCCCGCTCCTGGCCAGACACTCCGGCTCGGCACACCGGTCGTCTTCTCATGATTTCGGACCTGATGCAAATCCCGCTTCGCGATCCGGATGTCTATGATGAGTTGTCCGCCGACGGCATGACGCCGCGGTCTCACTGGGCCCAATTTGTGGACGGCCTTCAAGACATCGGCTCGGCCGAGTTGGCGAAACGATGGGAGCGTGCGGAACGACGGATCAGCGAAAACGGAGTTACCTACAACGTCTATGGAGATCCGCAGGGCGCGAACCGGCCCTGGCGAATCGACCTATTACCATTACTCATCGCCGCGGATGAGTGGCGTTACATTGAGGCAGGGATCGTTCAGCGTGCGGAGTTACTGAACCTGGTTCTTGAGGACCTGTATGGGCCGCAGAAGCTGGTATCGAGTGGCCGTCTTCCGGCCGAGCTTCTGTACGCAAATCCAGCTTTCCTGAGACCACTGGCCGGCCTCACGGTTCCCAAACAGACTTATCTGCATCTGCTGGCCGTCGACCTGGCGCGCTCCGCGGACGGACGGTGGTGGGCTCTTGCTGACCGCACCCAGTCACCGTCGGGAGCAGGGTATGCGCTGGAAAACCGCACCATCGTCGCCGATGTGCTCCCGGATCTTTTCCGCAATTCGAATGTCCGGCGGCTGGCGCCGTTCTTTCGCGCCCAACGGGATGCCCTCGTCGGCTTGGCGTCGAACGACCATCCTCGGATCGTACTGCTGACTCCGGGGCCGTTTAATGAGACGTACTTCGAGCATTCGTACCTGGCACGCTACCTGGGATTCAATCTGGTGGAGGGAGCGGACCTGACGGTTCGCGACAGGCGGGTTTATCTCAAGACAGTCGAAGGCCTGCAGCAGGTGGACGTGATCTTCCGGCGCGTCGACGACAGTTCCTGCGATCCTCTCGAATTGTCCTCGGATTCATATCTCGGCGTACCCGGACTTGTGGATGCCATTGCCGCGGGAAACGTGAAGGTCGCAAACGCGCTCGGGAGCGGGGTCATTGAGACCGCCGCAATCATGCCATTTCTTCCCGGCCTTTCGAGGCACCTGCTGGGCGAGGGTCTGAAGCTGCCATCGGTCGCCACCTGGTGGTGCGGACAGGACTATGCGCTCGATTGGGTGCGCGAACATCTGGAATATATTGTCGTGAAACCCGCGTTTCCATCGCGACCCATGGAGCCTGTGTTCGGCGCCGAACTGGCGAAAGCCGAGAAGCAGGAGTTCGTCGAGAAGCTGCAATCCCGGCCTTATGACTATGTAGCGCAGGAACAAGTGGCTCTGTCAGCAGCGCCCGTGTGGGACGCAGGAAGTCTCTTGTCGCGCAGTATGGTGCTCCGCACGTATGTCCTGAATACTGGCAGCGGCTGGATTGCCATGCCGGGCGGCCTGGTTCGTGTTGCGGGAGCCGAGAATTCTGTTGTGTCGATGCAAAGGGGCGGCCACAGCAAGGATGCGTGGGTCCTTTGGGATGGCCCGGTCGACACGTTCAGCATGCTGCCGCCGCGAGACCAGCCGCTGGAGCTGCGCCGTGCCTCCATCGACCTGCCCAGCCGCGCGGCCGACGATCTGTTCTGGCTGGGCCGTTACGTGGAGCGCTCCGAAAACAAAGCCCGCATTCTGAGAACGCTGATTAGTCGTGTGCGGCGAGCCAATGCCGGCGAGTTTGACTGCCTGGTTCGCTTACACGCTTGCCTGGATTCACGCCACAGTCTGCTGCCCAAAAAGCGCCGGCCGACTGAGCGCGAACTGGAAGCGGAATTCATCTCGATGATGTCGGATGCCAAGCGCCCTGACAGCCTGGCCTCGACGCTCGCGGAGGTGCACCGCGTCGGGGGCATCGCGCGGGAGCGCCTGTCTGTGGATATGACGCGCTTGATCGGCGCGCTTGCGGATTCGGCGACCATCGAAGAGTACATGCTGTTTGTTGAGTATTCCGCGGTGCTGAACGGTTGTCTGGAGTTGCTATCCGCTTTTTCGGGAATGGAACGCGAGAACATCACCCGGGGTCCCGGCTGGCTGTTCCTGAGTCTCGGACGCCGCCTCGAACGAGCCATGCAAATAAGCCGGCAGCTCCGCGAGATCACGAAGCCGCTGGAAGACAAAGACTGGCCTTTCCTGGAGTATTTGCTGGAGGTCGCGGACAGTTCCATGACATACCGTTCGCGTTACTACACCACTTTGCAGCCCATTGCAATGCTAGATGTGTTGATGGCCGATGCGACGAATCCGCGGTCCCTCGCATTTCAGATTGACCATCTGGCGGATTTGTATCAGAAGCTTCCCCGGCACATGCCCGACGATCTGCGGACAATAAGCAACGTATCGGAGTTGCTGCAAAGCTTTGACCTGCGAAGTTTGGAGTATCCGTTACCGGGCGCGGCGAGCCGGGAGCATCCTCCCGGAGAGCTGTTGCGGCTGCAAGAATTGATGAAAACAGTGGAGGGCCTACTGCCCTCGTGGTCAGATAATCTTTCCAACATGTATTTCAGCCACGCCCGGACGCTGTCGATCTCGATAGGCTAAATGATTTACCAGATCGTTCACAAGACCAGCTACAGATACCCGTATCCGGTTTCGGTCGGAAACCACGTAGCATGCCTTACGCCTCGATCATTGCCCCACCACCGATGCGAGCGCCATGAACTGCGCATCAAGCCCCGGCCGGCCACACGGACCGAACGCGTGGACTATTTCGGCAACCAGATCACGCTCTTCACGATTCAAGAACCACACGAGAAGTTGTTGGTGGAAGCCCGGAGTTTCGTCACAATCGACGAGAATGCCAAGTCGTGGCCGGAGCAATCGTGGCCCTGGGAGCAGGTGGCGACGTTCCTCCCGAATGACCGCAGCGCGGCAGGCCTGGAAGCGTATCAATTCGTGTTTGAATCGCCGCGAATTCGGGCGAGCGAGCAGTTCGCTTCTTATGCGCGGCAGTCTTTCACGCCAGGGAGATCGTTCGCCGAGGCGTTACGCGATCTGACCGCCCGCATAAACAGAGACTTTCGGTTCGATTCAAAGGCCACCAATGTTCGAACGCCAACCGAAGAAGTCTTTCGAAAACGGCGCGGTGTATGCCAGGATTTCGCCCATCTTCAAATCGCGTGCCTGCGATCGCTGAATCTTGCCGCTCGGTATGTGAGCGGGTATCTTCGAACCTATCCGCCTCCCGGGAGCCCGCGGATGGTGGGCGCCGACGCGTCTCATGCATGGGTCTCCGCTTATTGTCCTGGGTCCGGTTGGCTTGATATGGATCCGACAAACAACGTTTTTCCGACCGAAGGCCATGTGACGCTTGCCTGGGGACGCGACTATGGCGACGTGAGCCCACTGCGGGGGATGATTCTAGGCGGCCGCGAACATACCCTGAAAGTGGGTGTGGACATAAAGCCGCTCGACGGCTTGCCGGGCAAATCACGGGGCGGCGTTGCGTAAACGTTGGGGTTGCTCGCTTGGCTTTGGGTGAAAACGCGGCGATGGGGCGCCCGGCGGGTGGTGAGCGGGAAAGCGCACGTTCCAGCCGGTCGATGAGTTATTTCCCACAGAAACCCATGCCTGGGCCCGGTAAACAGGCGCTTTCACGCAGGTTCCATTTGGCTAGAGCCGTGCAGTATGTAGCATGGAAGCGCCAGGTGGCCTGAGATCCGTTACAGTTAAGTCGAGTGTGGCGGCCGGGCGCTCGCGGGCTCGCTGGCAGTGAGCGGTGATAGGTTATGTGTTGGATTCCGCAGCGGCAAGTCCGTTCCGTGTGAGGTGACCGATGAACAAGATTCTCTTTTTTACGATTACGCTGGCTGCGGCCGTCGGGCCATGCTTCGCGCAGGTGAAGTCCACTACAAAAGTAAAAGCGCCGATCACCGCCCAGGCGACCCGCGGCCGCGAGTTGTTCTTACACTCGGCAAAAGGGACGGCATGCGCAACTTGCCATCTGGTGGATGGCCAAGGTACTGCGGTTGGACCAGACCTGACGGATATTGGGTCGGTGGTGGGGCCGCACGGCCTGGTTGGCACCATTAAGATGTCGATGACGGCGTACGTCCAGGAAGTGCAGACGAAGACCAACGGGACGTTCCCCGGCATTCAGAAACAAAAAGACGGGGATACTTTGCAAATCTGGGATTTGAGCCAGATGCCCCCGGTGCTCCGTACGCTGCAGTCGGCTGACGTGACGTCGATGAAACAGAATGACAAATGGAAGCACCCGCCGACGGGCGCCGGCTACACCCAGCAGGAACTGGCCGACATCATTGCGTACCTGAAATGGGCAGCGACCGGGTCGACAGCCGAGGTCAAGCCGTCGGATCTGTAACTGGCTTGGTTCATGAGTCTCTATCCTCCGAGAGACACGAATCGCCGGGGTGTGGGAAACCACCCCCGGCGATTTGTGTTTATGGGGGCGTAGCAATTCGTTGCAAGCCAACACAAATGTCTCGGAGCCGCGACCGTTTAGGGAGCGGGTTTTTGTCTTTTTCAGCAACGTCTGAAGCCTATACAAGAGTAGGCTGCTAACCGAGATTGCTCTGTTC
>JBAUOG010000629.1:0-4908 GCA_049579625.1 Bryobacteraceae bacterium | reverse complement strand
ACAGAGGCGCCTGTCCCGGTCGGCTTGAGCGTGTATCCGCTTGCTGACACGCGCGGCTCGGAAGGGAGCTGTTGACGTTGAAGGGGAGGGGGGTGACAGCAATACCGAACTTCCGAAACACAGAGAGCAAGTAAGTTTTCGCGAGAAACAGGGTGCCCGAATCGGGTTTCTTGCTTGTAGTCTAGGGAAAGGGGCTTGCGCATCGGCTTGCCTTGTGAAATCATTTTGCTTCGCGCATCGTCCGATGAGATATTAACTAAGGGTTGTTTGTGAAAGGAGCGGCGAATGAGCTGGGAATACAAACTACGACCGGAAGACGAAGATGACTTCGATTATGAGGATGAGCACGTGGAACTCGAATCGGATAAAGACGAATACGACGAAGATGACGACCTGGTAGAAGAGGTGCGACCGACGCCCCCGGCACATGTTCATGTGCCAGCGCCGCCGCCGCCGTTATCCGCCGAAGTAGAAGTGACAGAAGTTGTGGCGATCGTGGCCGTGCCCGAACCCAAGAAGGCCCCCGCGAAGAAAAAAGCTGCTCCGGCCGCCGCCGCTAAAGCTACACCGCCGCCTACACCGGCACCCGCACCGAAGGCTGCGCCCAAGAAGGTAGCGGCGAAAGCACCGGCCAAGAAGGCACCCGTCAAAAAAGCCGCGAAAAAAGTGGTCAAGAAGGCGGTGGCTAAGAAGGCTGTGAAACAGGCAGCTAAAAAAGCTGTGAAGAAGGCGGCCAAGAAAGTCGTGAAGAAGACCGTCAAGAAGGCTGCCGCGAAGAAAGCGGCGCCGAAGAAGGTGGCGGCCAAGAAGGCAGTCAAGAAGACCGCAAAAAAGGCCAGTAAGAAAAAACGCTAGTTCGATTGGAAAGCGGGGCGTGCCGCTAGGCGAACTGGCCGGCGGGCGCTCCGTGTCTCCCCGAGTGGCGCCGCTAGAGACTACTTGGCCGGTTCTTTTCGCACCGCAGCTCGGCACCGGTCGAACAGCTCCAGCAGCGTTTCTGCGTATTCCTCACCCGTCCGGGACGCTTTGCCTCCAAAGCCGGCGGACGACGTGCCTTTGCCGTAACCGGTGGTCACTGCTATGAATTTCATCAGTTCCAGAGCAACCTCATCCGGGTTGGATGTGGGTTTGTGCTCAGCGTTCTCATCTGCCATTTCTTTGGTTCTCCCTGATTGGTCGTAAGATTCTAGAGTAGCAACGCCAGCTTCCGTGAGTTCCCCAGCCTAATGCCTATTCGCGCGCGCCGTTTCATTCGAAAGATGCGCGGGGGAGCCCAGTCTCACCTGATCGAAGGCGAGGATGGAGAATTCTACATCGTCAAGTTCCTGAACAATCCGCAGCACCGGCGCATTCTGATCAATGAGTGGCTGGCAAATGCCTTTCTTCGCTATCTGCAGATCTTCGTGCCGGAAACGGCCATTGTCGAGCTGACCAGCAGCTTCCTGGCGGAGAACCCCGACGTTTGCATCATCCTGGGCGCAAAACACGAGCCAGCGCTGCCGGGACTCCACTTTGGGTCGCGAGTGGCGGTGCACCCGGACCGGGTGGCTATCTATGATTTTCTGCCCGATTCCGTGTTGGGAAAGATCGAGAACCGGGTTGATTTCATCGGCGCCCTGGTTTTCGACAAATGGATCGGTAATGCCGATTCTCGTCAGGCCATTTTCTTCCGGGCCAAAGCACGTGGATGGACGCCAGTGCGTGGGGAGGCGCCGCAGCGAATTGGCTTCTTCGCTCAAATGATCGACGAGGGATTCGTTTTCAACGGTCCGCATTGGGCCTTTCAGGATTCGCCGCTGCAGGGAGTTTACTTCCGGACCAGCGTCTACGACGAGGTGCGGTCGCTCGCCTCGTTCCAGCCGTGGCTGGACCTGGTGCGAAACTTCCCGGTGGAGGTGGTGGACGAGGCGTGGAAGCAGATTCCGCGCAGCTGGTACGACTCCGACCGGGACGACCTGGAGACGCTGCTGGAACAGTTGCTGAAACGCCGCGGGCGTGTGGAGAGCCTGATCCAGGAAACCCGGAAGGGGCGAGCCAAGACATTCGAGAACTGGCGCTGACCAGTCTATTCAGGCAGCGCGAACGCCACGTAGGTGCCGCCAGATGGCGCCCCCGACTTCCCTCCCCCAGCTCCGATCACGACATATTGGCGGCCATTCAGCTGGTAGGTCGCCGGCGTGGCGATACCCCCAGCGGGCAACTCCGCTTGCCATAGCAGAGCGCCGGTGTCTTTGTCAAAGGCCCGGAACTTCCGATCATGAGTTGTTGCGCCGATGAATAGCAGACCACCAGCTGTGACAACCGGGCCACCGTAGTTCTCGCTGCCGGTTACGCCCATCTTCGCAACCAGTTCCGGGTACTCGCCGAAGGGGATCTTCCAAACGATCTCGCCTTTGTTCAAGTCGATCGCGTTTAGCGTACCCCAGGGCGGCTGCATAGCAGGGTAGCCATCGGGGTCAAGAAACTTGGTATATCCGTCGAATCGATACTTCTGCTCCATCTTCGCGGTCAGCGCAGATGGTGGAGCTGCGGGGCCCAAGGAGACTTCCTTGTTTTCACCGGTGGTGATGAACGAGGCAAGGGCATCGATCTCATCCGGCTTGAGATAGCCGAAGGCAGGCATCCGTCCGTTACCCATGCGGATCAGCTTCTCAATATCGGGGCTAGAATGTTTCTCGCCAATCCCGACGAGGGAGGGAAACTCGGGCGGAGTACCGGTTCGTTCCGCGCCATGGCAGCCTGCGCACTTCGAGATATAAAGACTTTTCCCGGTGGCCGGACCGGCTGACCTGTTTTTTTCCACCAGCTTCATGATCCAGGCCATCTCGTTCTCATTCACGTAAAGCCGACCGGTTTGGGGGTCGAACGCCGCTCCGCCCCATTCGCCGCCGCCATCGAAGCCTGGGAAGATGACGGTGCCTTGAACGCTCGGCGGAATAAACTGGCCGCCGCTTCGAAGCTGCTTCAAACGTTCCAGAATCGCTTGGTGCGCCTCCGGGGTCCGCTCAGTGACGATGCTCTCCGTGAACGACTGGCGCGCGAATGGCGGGGGCGCAAGCGGGAACGGCTGGGTGTCGGCAGTTACTTCTCCATCCACGTCGGATTTAGGGACGGACCTGTATTCAATGGGGAACAGCGGCTTCCCGGTCTCGCGATCGAACAGGAAGACATAACCCGATTTGGTGATCTGCGCGACCCCGTCGACCGGGTGGCCGTCGCGTTCGACACGGACCAGCGTGGGAGGGGCCGGGAAGTCTCGATCCCACAGGTCATGCCGAACGGCCTGGAAGTGCCAGACCCGTTTGCCGGTGTTGGCATCCAGGGCCAGCAGTGTATTTGCGTAGAGATCGTTGCCCAAGCGGTTCGAGCCGTAGAAATCGAAAGCCGCCGAGCCGGTACCGGCGAAAACCAGCCCGCGCTTCTCATCCAGGCTCATACCGGACCAGTTATTGACGCCGCCGATATAGGTCCAGGCGTCCGGAGGCCATGTTTCATAGCCGGGCTCGCCCGGATGCGGAATGGTGTGAAACGACCAGCGCAGCTTTCCGGTACGCACGTCATAGGCCCGGATGTCTCCGGGTGCGGCCGGCAACGTCTCGTTAACGATGCTGCCCATAATCAGTAGGTCTTTGTAGATGATGCCCGGGCTGGTGGCCGAGATCGACATGCCCTCGATCTCTCGACCCAGCCCTTCGCGCAAATCAACTCTGCCGTTGTCGCCAAAGCTCGCCACAGCCTTGCCGGTCAAAGCATCGACAGCGTAGAGGTAGTAGCTGGCCGCGAGGAAGATCCGCTGATCTTTACCGTCCTGCCAGAACGTCACCCCGCGATTACGAGATTTGCCGATCACCCTGCCAGCCGGGTTTGGATCGAACTGCCACCGCAGTTTGCCGGTCGCGGGGTCTAGCGCGATCAGCCGCAGCTTCGGAGTGGTCGCATATAGCGTTCCATTCACAACGATCGGCTGGCACTGCATCTCGGAGTCTTTGAATGCGTCCCCCGTGTCATAGGTCCAGGCGACTTTCAGCTGGCTGACATTTTTGCGATTGATCTGCGTCAGGGTGGAATAGCGTGTACCGGCAGGATTCCCGCCGTAGGTAGGCCACTCGGTTGAGGACGTCTCCTGGGCGAAGCCGGCGGCCGCAAATAGCAGCAGGAGCGGAGTGATGCGCTTAAGACTAGCCATGGACTGTCCTTCCGGATTGATCGGGTTCAATAGCCAGCCGTCTGCGGCACGGCGGGCTGCGCATCGAGCGCGGGCATGCCGAGTCTTTTCCGGCACTCTTCGAGCATAGTGATGGTCCTGGTGGCGCCAACACGGGTGACGCCGATCTCGCGGACCGCCAGAAGTGCGTCCAGATCGCGAATGCCGCCGGCCGCCTTTACCTGCACATGCGCCGGCGAATGCTTGCGCATCAGTCGAAGGTCTTCCATGGTGGCGCCCGTTGCGGCGTAGCCGGTGGAGGTTTTGACCCAGTCGACGCCGATATCGCCGCAGATCTCACACAGCCGGATCTTTGCCTCATCGTCGTGGTATGCGTTCTCAAAGATGACTTTGATCCGGGCTCCGCCGGCATGGATGGCGTTGGTCAGTTCCTTGATCTCACGCGAGACATAGTCCCAATCGCCGGACTTCGCTCTGCTGATGTTGATCACCATGTCCAGCTCGGTGGCGCCGTCCTTCAACGCCTGCTGGACTTCAGCCAGCTTGATCGCGGTGTGAAGGCCGCCGTGCGGAAATCCGATGGTGGTGCTGGGCTGGACAGTGCTCCCGCGCAGCAGATCGGCGCAGCGAGCCGCATAGTAGGGCATGATGCAAACACTGGCTGTGTTGTAGCGTAGCGCCACCTGGCAGCCGGCCTCCAGTTCCTCAACGGTCAAGGCAGGGTTGAGCAGCGAGTGGTCAAT
>JBAUOG010000628.1:0-1563 GCA_049579625.1 Bryobacteraceae bacterium | reverse complement strand
CGCCGGCGCTTTGAGACGCTGGAAGTGAGCATGACATCAGTCCGGGGTGTCCCCGATGAGCTGAGGAGCGCGCCGTTCGGATGAACATGCCGCAACCTCTTTCATCATTGAGGGTGTGCACTCCGGCCCTCATGCTGAGATCTGTGCTGAGGTTATGAGCGCTCGCCGAGACTGACGCGCGCGGTTCAGTGCCCTCTTTCTCAGTCACAGATCTAGGATCAAAATCTTAAATTTTTATAAGTCGCTGTTAATCAATCGGATGGAGTCAATTCGGGAGGTCTTGCCGGGCCTCAATCGCACCAGTAGTGCCGAGCCTGACCGCTAAACTTCTGGTCGGGAGGCAATACAGAACTCCACATGAAATCACCGACACCTACCGGGCGGCCGAAGCCTTCGATTGAAGAAGAGGAGGCGCAATTGGCAGGCCACAACCTGTATTGCGCATGGAAAGCACTGTTGATTGGGCAAGACGAGGTCATTGATACAATCATCCCCGCGCTCGAGATGCATCAGGCGGGACTCTCGCCGGAGGGCCGGCCCCTTGGAGTCTTTCTATTGCTCGGGCCTACCGGCACCGGTAAGACCCGCACGGTCGAGGCGCTTGCCGAGGTCCTCCACGGCAGCCAGAAGAACCTGGTCAAAGTGGATTGTGGGGAGTTTCAGATGGAGCACGAGGTCGCGAAACTGATCGGTGCTCCCCCGGGCTACCTGGGCCACCGCGAAACGCAACCCATGTTGTCGCAAGCCAAGATCAACGGTGTCGCGACGGAAGCCTGCAACATCTCACTGATCCTCTTCGACGAAATCGAGAAGGCGGCGCCTTCGATGACCCGCCTGCTCATGGGCATCCTCGACAAGGCGACGCTCCGGCTCGGCGACAACACGACGGTTGATTTTCAGAACACACTCATCTTCCTCACCAGCAATCTGGGGGCGAAGGCCATCCAGCGTGCAACCAAGCCGGATTTCGGTTTTGAGGCGTTGCTGCCGCCGACGGAGCTCGCCGATGCGGAGAAACTGCAGAAGGTCGGCATGTCGGCGGTACGTCGTAAGTTCTCACCGGAGTTCGTCAACCGTATCGACTCGGTGGTGACCTTCAAGCCTCTCGACCGCAAAGCCTACGCCGTGATTCTCGATCAAATACTGGCGGGCTTCTCACGGCTTCTGCGCGAGCGGCTCGGCATGCGGGCGTTCCGACTGCTCTATACACCGGAGGCCAAAGATTTGCTCCTCGACAAGGGCACCAGTATTGAGTTCGGGGCGAGAGAGTTGAAGCGTACCGTGCAGCGCCACGTGATGCAGCCCATCGGCGAATTTGTGGCCGAATGCAGGATTCCTCCAGGCGCTGTGGTGACCCTTGACCTCGACGACGATGGGGAGTTTGGCCTCTACCTGGAGAAGAAGTAAAGTCTTGGCCGCCGATAAACGCCGATTGTTTGACTCACTGACTATAGAAGGTGATGAAAAGGTCGTGGTTCGCTCCCTCACGGTCGCGGCTGCTCTGAAAACAGGTGTTGTTGGTCTGGGGACAGGCTCGCTGTGTCCACGCGGCGACGGGCTTCG
>JBAUOG010000627.1:0-5862 GCA_049579625.1 Bryobacteraceae bacterium | reverse complement strand
GCGATAAGCTGCTAGGGCCTGAGTTCAACGGACGCTCTGCCGGTGCTTCGGAGCGATAAGAGGTAATATCGCTAGCTAACTAACTGTTGCACTACAGACGGCCCAAGTACTTTCAACGCCAACCCTGTCGGACAGGATCACGCATCTTCCCTCGATTATTCCCAGAGCCGGATGTTTCACGAACGCCTCAAGGTTGTCGAGCGAGCCGGTAGACAGGTCGTCAATACAGACGACGGTGTTGCCTGCTGCAAGCAACGACTCCGAGAGATGACTGCCAATGAATCCGGCGTCGCCGGTTACCAGGAAGTTTGCCATAAATGGGGTAGACGTTGTGATGAATCGTACAGGCAGCCACGAATCCACCGGATGCGTTGTACTGAAAGCGCCCACTGTTCCAGTGGCCTGCCTACCGGTACTGCTTTCTGCGACGCAGTGGAAGAAACACGCTGCAAAACTTGGCGGCAAACGAGCCAAATTGCTGTACACTACCCGCAGCCGGAGGCGGGAAGTCCGCAGGTGGATTCCTGATCAGGTGCATGACCTGGACCGTGGCGACCCCTCGACGGTTCGCCAGCTCAACCGGAGGTCAATTATGTTCCGAAATCGAAAGAGAAACATCATTGCCGTGAGCGCATTCTGGGCCTTGTTCCTGGCCGTCGGAAGTCTTTCGCAGGCCGATGCCCAGACACCGCGCCAGCCGTCGGGCGTCTACGCCAAGATTGATATCGAGACGGCGGAAACAGGATGCCCAGGTTATCAGGACGGCGCGACAGACTTTCATCCTTGCCTCAAGAAACTCTTCAAGGAGCTGTTAAAGGACACGGCCATCCAAGGGCTCACAGTGGGAGAGCGTTGGGACCACATCAAGCTTTCATCCCCCGACTGCATCTTTGAGGGCATTTTGCCTGTTTTCTGCGTCCCGTTTGGCACCGATTGGGGTTACCTGGACGATGCCTTCGACGAAGCAAATGCGGTTGGCAAGACCGTGCAACTGATCATCACTCCCGGCGTTGATACGCCGCTCTGGGTCTTGGCGGAAATCCCCTCTTGCGACCAAATGTTTCACTCCGCAACATCGGCCACCGTAGGAGGACGTAATTCTAATTGCGGGAAGGTGACTTTTGGAGGATTCCAGCAAGAAAGGCAACGAGCCGACGGACCCGTGTTTCCGCTGCCCTGGAACTCTGTCTACATCGATCGGTGGTACAAGTTTCTCTGGGAACTCAATGACCGATACTACACGCAATACAAAGCCAACAACCCCGCATTTGTCTCTATCGCCATCGCGGGTCCGAATGGTGCATCAGACGAGATGATTCTCCCGACCACGGCCTACAAGGCGTTCCAAGACCCCTCAGGTATGCCGGCCGACCTGGCTTGGATGTACCTAATAGAGAACTCTTTTCCGAGCGCGGGAAGCACCTACTGGAACTCGGATCAGGCGTTCGTTGACCAGTGGTCGCACAGGATTGACGACTATGAGACGATTTTTTCCGGCGTGACATTGGTCCTCAGCCCGGACGCCGGCAACTACTTCCCGGAGATGGTCACAACTGTCCAAGATCAGCCTCTGTTTGCTAAAGACTGTACGCTTCACAAGGAGGATGTCCAGTCTTGCGCGGCAAAAACGGACATTCTGTCGTACTTCGTCAGCAAGGTCGGCCCCAATAGCAAGGCCACCCGGGTCGGTGGAATGACAGCGTCGAGTCCTACGGCTCTTGGCGATATTGGTCTTCCCGGCGTGAAGCTGCTGACCGACCCACCGAAATCATGGCAGCGGACGCCGCTGCTCGGCGGAGCCGAATTCGATCATCCCGTTAGTGGCAAAAGCAGACAGAAGGAAGGATGCTTGCCGAGCTATCCCTGCGACCCAAAAGTCACGAGGGAGGAGGCAGCGTACAACGTGCTGACCACCTTTTTCAGCGGCACGCCTGTCGCCACCTATTACGGTGGACTGTTGGGATTCGGCAACGGTACGTGTGGCAACGCGCTCATGCAATATCTGGAAGTTCCTTACGTAGACGTCAGATACGCCCAGACCGGCCCTCCGCCCAAGGAGCCAAGTCCGATTATCGGCTACACGACAATCCAGGATCTGCTCACCAAGGCGAGCCAAGACCTGCTGGCCATGGCGGCCCAACCGCCGCCTACCTGCCCCTGAGTGAAGCCGGGTGGCCCGACATGCCTGCTGTGCCATCATTCACGGAATTGGAGACGGCCCGATATCTGGTGGTTATCGGTAGCCAAGTCTCGGACTATCGATCCCCGCCGTGAAGGTACCCGTACGACCCGATGCCGCGCTCGATCGCGTAACGCGTGAGCTGCGCGTTGGTGCGGAGGTTGAGTTTCTCCATGATGGCGCTCTTGTGAAACTCCGCCGTGCGAGACGAGATGTTGAGGTGGAAGGCGATCTGTTTGGCGCTGCATCCCTGGGCAATGAGGCTCAAGACGGTGGTCTGTCGTTCGGACAACTCCTCGGAAGACGCTAGCGCCCTGTCTTCCTGGACCTCGGGCGAAACATAGGTGCCACCGGCCATAACGGTTCTTATCGCCAGCACCAGATCGCTGGCGCTGCAGTTCTTGACGACGAAGGCAGACGCACCGGCCCGGAACGCTTCCTCCACGATCACGCGATTGGCGTGCATGGTAAGGAAGACGATTCTGGTGTTCGGGGCCTGTTCGAGGATCATGCGGGCGACGTCGAGGCCGTTGAGGCCCGGCATCGTCACGTCGAGCAGCGCCACCTCCGGCCGGAGTCTTGCGACCTCGTCGGCAACTAGCTTGGCCTCAGTAACCACGCCGACCACATCGAAATGCGGGGCGAGTATCATGGAGATCGTTTCGGCGATCAGAAAATGGTCGTCAGCCACGAGGATTCGTGGCTTCAGCGAAGTCTCTGGCTGGATTTCTTCCATATTCAACATGCAGGCTCTGCCACCCAACTTTCAATTGCGTTTCGGAGAGTTCCGGCGACCTGCAGGGGTCTCACCGCCCTAGTCTACCAGTATTTTTACTTGCCATTAGGGCTGGTGCACGAGTCCGCGAGCGGGGCAGGGTTCTTCGTTCACGGGTTGGGGAAATAGACTATCAATCACCTGGAGGTGCGACGATCGGAGTCGCCTTCCATGCCAAGAGTCCGAAACGAGTCTTTTAATTTGTATCGGAAGCGATTTTCCGGCAAAGGCTAGCTGGCAAAGAGGACAAACGCGCTAAGGCTTTTGGTAGCGTGACAGGGTGCGTACGGGTGAATTGTGTGCGGCGGCCCTAAGAGCAGTCGTTCGGCTCCGTCTCTCGATTTCGTCCATCACGACTTCGTTGTTTGCCCTTATTACAGCGACGAGAGCCTCTACCGAATCGTTCCTTAGCCGTGGGATCAACTCAGCGAGCGCGGCTTCGAGGGCGGACTTACATTCCTCGTGGCTGATACGGCCTTCAACGAACCGTCTTATGATTGCATTTGTCTCTCGCCGGTATGCGTCCACTTCTTCTGAGTATGGGCGCAGATCGAGTATTCAATCGCCTAGTGCTTCTCCTGATTTTCTCCTGCTTTATTACGACGCCCGCGCCAGTGTCGTCTGTGGTGGACTGCTTCAGCTGCCCAATGGTCTGCGATGAAAGCGATAGAAACAGGTCAGGCACCGAAATGGCCTTCTTCGTACCAGAGAAAAGAGCACGTCATACCAGCGGAACCTGGAAGGCGCCACATCTCTTGAACGGCAACGAGGGCAATGCATAAGCAGGTTGTGCTGGGAGAGATCAGTATAGGGCATGCCTGTCTGGGAATCCCGAAGGTCCGCAAGCGAAGCTTGAATAGGCTCTATAAGAAGTTTGGCTGAGCCAGCGTAGCAGCGCTTACACAGTTTCTTGATGCCCTGGCCCTCTGACGTGCCAGCCGCATGATTTTGCTTCGCGATCGAGCGCCAGCGAAGAACTCCTTTGGGTGCTCTTCAAACGGCAGCCCGGCTGACTCCAAACGACGCTTGCGGCGTTCCCGAATCACGTCGGCAGGCGTTTCTCCGCGCTCGTTGACCTTGGGTTTAGCTTGGTCTTCGAGTCGCCGAAGACGCCTGCCGATTGCCTTCACCGCCACCAGCGCCTATTTCTCTTTATGGACTGTGCACCTGCGTAGACTTTGAACTCCTTGGTGCCAACGACCTCGCCGTCCGCCGAGATGAGGTTGAGGAAAAGGACCCGTTCCTCGGTGGCTGGCAGCAGTCGCGCGTCCAGTCGTTCCAAGCGCCGCGCGAGATTTTTGTTCGTCATTGTGCGGAGCCTTGCCACGGCCGAAGTGGCTCGATGGGAAAGCCTCTAATCCACCTATTCAGTTCCTCGTCGGTCGGTTGCGCGCTGCCCTCGCTGATCTTGTCGAGCCGCACGACCTCCCACAGAGTGCCGTCCGGGCAGAGCCACTGGTGCACGTTGCCTTCTCGAAGCTGGGTTCACGGTCCCGCCTGCTCACCACTGGCGCATCGACGTCCCCCAGGCACGATCAGTCCTACACTGCATGGGGCGATTTTCGGATTCGGCATTTTCTTCTGGCCCTGAGTCAGACTCTTTCTCTCTGCTTCATTGCAGCCACCAGATTTTGGCAACCCGAACCCCACTTGGTGATTGTCGTGACGGCCTGTGCAAACGGAACATCCAGACGATGCACGCGATCCGGGGTAAGAACGTAGACCGCTCCAGCCATCGGCGTAGGCACCGAAGGGACAAAGACTGTGAAACGTCCGTCGACAAGCTCTTCAATGATGAATCCGGGAACAAGCGCATCCTCAATCTCGATCAGCGCCGCATCCCAGGCTTGGCCCTGCGACTCTCCCGCCAGTCGTTGCGTAAGATTTTGCAAAAGCGAGTAACCAGGAATCTTCTGAAATAAAGACCTGTCCAGGCGATTTTTGATCGCCCGTCCCAGTTGTGAGCGAACGGCGAGCCCAACAAAAAAGCAAAGGGTCAGCACGAGGATGAGCGCAATGAGATTTTCAGCGGGGACTGATTTTGGAAGCACCTTTGCCACAGGCGCCATCAGGCCCAAGAATGTCTTCATTGCTTTGAACAGAAGCAGACATGCGAGGTAGACCGGTGCGACGACAAGACAGCCGGCGACGATCCGACCCATGGAAAAGGTAAGGAGATTTTTCACGCGATGACTCCACTGCGGGATTCGACAGACGGTTTCCGCTCATTGCCGGAGAGTGGAACAAGATAAATGCAGCTTCTCGCGTGCATCCTGAAGGCCCTGAAACCCGCGGCCATGATACCACGGCTTTACCTTGATCACGAATGGGCCATAGTCCGTTCGGATTTGTTGCTTTGGTGATCTTCCTGTTTCGGCCACTAGTTGCAATGCCCGCGCTCTAGCGATCGTGGCTATTTCAGTGACAGGGGAAGTTGTCAGTGCTTTTGAATCTTGATCGAGAACGCCCGCCGGTCCAGCCGCATGCTCCGGCCTTCGCTACAAACCGCGCCGGCACCGGCGGCTACGGTATACACCGCCGACCACCGCCAGTTTTTGGCCAGAGGGACCGCTGACAAGTGGCGCCCTCTATGAGACGTTTGGAGCCAGCTATGCAAATCGAATAGCGCCAGAGTCCCCTTGGCTTCCATCCCACCGGCCGAAATCGATCTTCCAGCTTGGAGAGTCGCCTGTTCATCGTATTCATTAGTCTCTCGTTTCGCTCAGCCACGGCCAGCCCTGAAAATCGGGTGTTATGCGTACATATCGGTAGTTACTTCTGCTGGTCCGCAGCCTCCTCAAGGGCGCCTACCGGTCCTTCCAGAAAACAGCGGATCATGTCGATCATGGGATTGCCGCCCGTCGATCGACGAATCAAATCCAAGTTCGCCGCCTGCTTAGGGCTGAGG
>JBAUOG010000626.1:0-7592 GCA_049579625.1 Bryobacteraceae bacterium | reverse complement strand
AGCAAGAGCCATGCCGCCAAGGATCATGGTATTGACGGTACTTCCTAGGAAATACAAAATCACGAACGCCGCCAATGCGGAAATTGGAATTGAAAGCAGCACCGCTGAGGTTGCACGCACGCTACCTAGAAAGAGAAGGATCATCACGCTAGTCAACACGAGGCCGATGAGTCCTTCGTCCAGTACGGTCTTGATGGCCTCCTTCACGAATACCGACTGATCGAAGAGAAGGTCGGTCTTTAGCTGACTAGGAAGGTCATAGAGGTTATCGAGCAACTTGCGAACACCACTTACGACCTGGATCGTATTCGTATCCCCACCCTGCTTCATGATCGGGATATAGGCCGACCTCTGACCGTCGACGCGCACGATGTTGTATTGAATCTGGCTGGAATCCTCCGCGCTGCCTATGTCTCTGATCGACACCCAGGAGTGACCAACGGTCTTAACGGGGATGTCATTCATCTCCCTCATATTGCTGACGAGGCTGTTCGAGTAGACGTAGTAATCAAACGGACCAATCTTCACATCACCGGCCGGCAGGATGAGGTTCGATTCATTGACGGAATGAACAACATCCATCAGACTGAGTTGCCTGGAAGCGAGCTTGTAGGGGTCGACATACACCATAATCTGGCGGTACTTGCCTCCAAAGGGAGGCGGGATCTCCGCGCCCTTAATCACCGCGATCTGATTCCGGATCGCAAACTGGGCATAGTCGTGGAGCTGCGTTTCCGTCAGGCCTTT
Source organism: Bryobacteraceae bacterium (assembly GCA_049579625.1). Classification (GTDB taxonomy): domain Bacteria; phylum Acidobacteriota; class Terriglobia; order Bryobacterales; family Bryobacteraceae; genus CAJCIT01. The sequence continues at coordinate 6,845 of JBAUOG010000626.1, read as the reverse complement.
GCCTCTCACTGTGACCAGACAAACCGGCTGGCTCGACGCGTCGAACTTCAACACGACCGGTGGCAGGGTGCCGGGCGGAAGGCGTTTCAAGTCGGCGAGAGCGAGATTTGATAGCTCTGTAACATCGGTGTCGGCGTCCGTTCCGGGCTGAAAGATGGCGCGGATTAGGCTGACTCCCAACATGGAACGGGATTCCATGTGATCCATGCCGGCCGCCAAAGTAAAGAACCGCTCGAGTGGATTGGTGATGTCCGTTTCTATGTCTACCGGGGGCATGCCTGAATAGAATGTCGCGACTACCACCTCCGGGATGTTGATTTGCGGGAATAAGTCGACTGGCATCCGAGTGACGCTAACCGCGCCGATCAGCGAGATTGCCAGGCAAATGACGACAATGAAATACGGATTGCGAATCGAAAAGTTAGACATAGGCTCTCATCATGCTCGGCTCTAGACCAGGTGTCCTCTTAGGCGGTCCTTCTTTCCGTAGACAAGGAGGTATGCGGCCGGCACAATGAACACAGTCAACGCGACCGAAGAGGTCAAGCCGCCGATAATCGCCCGCGCCATGGGCGCGTATTGTTCCGAGCCTGTTCCAAATTTCAACGCCATGGGAATCATTCCGATGATGGTTGCCAATGAGGTCATCAGAATGGGGCGGAGGCGTACTCTGCAGGCGGTAATGACGGCATCCCTCACAGAAAGTCCCTGTTCCTCCAGGCGATGAGCAAAGTCGACGATCAGAATGCTATTAGAATCGGCTATGCCGATGAGCATGAGCACGCCCATCAACGACATGACGTTCAAGGTTGTGCCCGTCAACAGCAAAATCAAGAACACGCCAACGAACCCCATTGGTATCGCGAGCATGATCAGAAAGGGATCAACAAACGATTTGAACTGTGCGATCAGAATCAGGTAGAGAAGGACGAATGAGAGGATAAAGCCAAAGCCGAAGCTGGAAAACGACTCGCGCATTCCAAGCACCATTCCGCGCATCGTCACGCGAACATTTCCGGGAACCTTAGCATCGGTGATGACTCTATCGATTTCGCTTGAGATCTTGCCCAGGTCTTCTCCTTTCGGCGTGATGTAGACGTCGGTGGATCGTTGAATCTGATAGTGATCGACTTCGGTAGGGGTCTGGATACGTGAAAGCTGGGCCACGGCGTCGAGGGTTGTAGGTCGGGATAGGTTAGGCGCCTTCAGTGGAATATTGGAGAGGTCGATCGTATTGTGAATGGCAGCATTTCCATGTTCGTTATATTGGACGGTCAGAAAGTAATCATTTCCCGTCTTATAGTCGACCCAGTAGTTTGGGGCGATCATTGTATTGGAATTAAGGGATGTGATGACGTTATTGACAATGTTCTTCTGAGTAAGGCCCAGTTCGCCCGCATGCACACGGTCCACGTTCAACTGCAATCCCGGATAGTTCATGTCCTGCGGAATGTAGACTTCATCCACTCCCTGCAGTTGGCGAATTCGAGCAGCTAAGCCCTGGGCTAATGCATAGTCCTGTTGGAGGTCCCTGCCTGTTATTTGCACATCAATGGGAGCGGGCATACCCATGTTGAGGGTCGAGTCCACCATCGAGCCACTTTGGAAAAATGGGCGAATTTCCGGATATTGCTTCGAAAGGGACTGCCGAACGCGGTCCATGTATTCGAAACTGCTCACTTCATGATCTTCGTTAAGGGCAACCTGAACAGTTGCTGTGTAGGCGCCGGAATTGCTGGTGTAAAGAGAGGAGAAGTCCGGGACGACGCCGATATTCGAGACCACCATTTTGAAATCGCCAGGATGGATGATGTGGCGGATCAGATCTTCCACATGGGCTACGTACTGCTCGGTAACTTCAATGCGTGCGCCGGTGGGCGCTTTCATGTTGATCGTGAACTGACCGGCGTCCGTTCGTGGGAAAAACGCGAGTCCGAGGAAGGGGTAGATCCCAAGGCTGAGCACAAAGACCGCTGATAATGCTGCGACTGAAAGGCCTGGTCGCTCTAGCGAACGCCTGACCCACTTTTCGTAGAAGTCGAGCATCCGATTGAAGCCGCGATTGAACGCTGCATTGAACTTGGCGCCCAAGGACTGCCGTTGCTGTCCCAGCACTTCTCCCTCAACTAGATGGTCACTGCCCACTGTGCTACCGGCATGTTCTCCGTGCGGCGCGCTCTTCAAGAACCGCGAGCAAAACAGCGGAATGACGGTCATAGCTACAACAAAGGAGATCAGCAAGGAAATGCAGAACGCCAGTGCAAGGGCGGAGAAGAGGAACTTGCTCACGCCGTAGAGGAATGTAACCGGGAAGAAATCGACAACGTCCACCAGAGTTGCGGCCAGGACGGCAAGAGTGACTTCGGACCCGCCTAGTTCAGCAGCAATCCGGGGCGCCTCGCCCATCTCCAGATGCCGGTAGATGTTCTCGAGAGAAATGACTGAATTGTCAATCACGCGGGAGAATGCCAGGGCCAATCCACCCAAGATCATCGTGTTGATGGTGCTTCCGCCGAGATAGAGAATTACGAATGTGGCCAGCGCCGAAAGCGGAATGGACAGAAGTACAGCGGAGGTGGCCCGCATGCTGCCCAAGAACAACAGAATCATGATGCTGGTCAGAACCAGGCCCGTCAAGCCTTCGTGCAATACGGTCTTGATGGCCTCTTTCACAAAAACCGACTGATCGAAAAGAAGATCGGTCTTCATCTGCTTGGGGATGTCATACAGGTTCTCTGTGAGCTTCCGCACACCATCGACGACCTCGATGGTGTTCGTATCGCCGCCCTGCTTCATGATCGGAATATAGGCTGACCGCTGGCCATCGACACGGACGATGTTGTATTGAATCTGGCTGGAATCTTCCGCCTTACCAATGTCTTTCACCGAAACCCAGGCGTTATCCACCGTTTTGACGGGGATGTCGTTCATCTCTTTCATGTTATTGACGAGACTGTTCGAGTAGACGTAGTAATCGAACGGGCCCACTTTCACATCGCCGGCGGGTAGGATCAAGTTGGACCGATTGACGGCGCTTACGATGTCCATCGGACTAAGTTGCCGCGAGGCGAGCTTGTAGGGATCGACGTACACCATGATCTGGCGGTACTTGCCTCCGAACGGCGGAGGGATCTCGGCGCCTTTTATGACCGCAATCTGATTGCGAATCGCAAACTGAGCGTAGTCGTGAAGCTGAGTTTCAGTAAGTCCTTGGCCTCTCACTGTAACCAGGCATACCGGTTGGCTGGACGCATCAAATTTCAAGACAACCGGCGGGAGCGTGCCGGGCGGCAGGCGTTTCAGATCAGCGAGAGCCAGGTTGGATAGTTCCGTTACATCCGTGTCGGCGTTCGTGCCGGGCTGAAAGATGGCCCGGATGATGCTAACGCCCAGCATCGAGCGAGACTCCATGTGATCCATACCGGCCGCCAGGGTGAAGAACCGTTCCAGCGGATTGGTGATGTCGGTTTCAATATCCACCGGCGGCATTCCCGAGTAGAAAGTTGCCACCACTACCTGAGGGATGTTGATTTGAGGAAACAGGTCAACCGGCATCCGTGCGACATTGACGATACCGACCAGTGAGATCGCAAGGCAGACAACAACAATGAAGTAAGGATTACGAATGGAGAATCGCGACATTCGGGTTATGGCTCAGGAAACACAGAGAGTGAACGACATCTGTCAGCTCTTGCCGTTGTACTCGGCGATTTGAATGACTTGGGGGCGCACCTCTTCACCAGGTTTCAGCCCACTTCGGTCGCTTACAACAACTTGCTCGCCCTCGCGGACACCCGAGAGAACCTCCGCGTAGCTATCGGTTTGAATGCCCAACGTAATTTGGCGTTCTTGAATCTTGTTGGCCTGACTGACTATGATGACGCTGGCGTGGTCACCTTCCTGGCTAACTGCTTGCAGAGGAACCACCAGGGCGGCGCCCATTCTGTCGAGCGTAAGCGTCGCCTCCGCATACAGGCCCGGCATAAGCAGGCCCTGCTGGTTCGGGACGTCCACTTCGGTGTGCATCGTGCGAGTGGACTGGGCAACGTCTGAGGAGAAGCGAATAACTTTGCCGGGGAAGTCTCTGTTCAACGCCGGCACCCGCACGTCGACCGGATCGCCGACCTTGATATATCGGACGTACGATTCGGGTACCGGAATGGTCAGGCGAAACAGATCTTCCTGCGAGAGTTTGACTAGCGGCAAGGCTTGCGTGCTCGAGCTCGTGCCCGCTTGCATCAGCGTCCCTTGATTCGCGTAGCGTTGTGTCACGACACCCGCAAATGGGGCCGTTATCTTGGAGTAATCGTAGAGAGCTTGATCGTGGGCGAGTTTCGATTGCGCCATCGAAAACTGGCTTTGCGCGGCTTGCAACTGTGATTTGGCCGCTTCTGCCTGGGCCTGCGCTGCGAGGTCTTTGCCTTCAGCGTCGTCGACTTCCTGCTGTGCGACCAAGCCTGGCTTACTGGATGCCACGCCGTTCAGCCTGGTGTATTGGAGGTGCAAGACCTTGCCTTGTGCTTGAATGCGGTTCAATTGGTGCTCGGCGTTGGTGACCTGATCCGCAAAGCTCTTGATGGATGCCTTATCCTCCTCGAGAAGCGCTTGTAGCTCTGGAATTTCGAGAACGGCCATTAGTTGGCCGGCTTTGACGCGAGTGCCGTAGTCGACGTAGAGCTTCGAAACAAATCCGGACTCTTTGGCAAAAACGTCGATTTCTTGAAAAGGAACCAATTCGGACGAGAGAGTCAGGTACCTGGCCATCGGCTTTCTGCTTATCTTGGCCACTCCAACCGAAGGCAAGGCAGCCTGCGAGTGCTCGCCGGATCCCGCGTTGGCGACTCCGTTTCTTCCGCAGGAGGCCACGGCGCTGACCGCAGCGACGATCAGACACGCTGCGGACGACTTGAGAACGCGTTGTGGGCGACACCCCCGCCCAACGGCAATACGATCAGAATCGCGTAAGTAGCCGTTCATTTCGAATCTTCGCCGGGCATGCTGAGTTTATTTGAGACACGCTGGATCCTTTCCATCAGCTTCGGGAGTGAAAAGTGATTCGAACGACAAAACGAGATAAGTTCTTTTTCCATTTCCGCCATTTCCGATACGACCTTCGGGATTTCAGGTGCTATCGATATGGGAATCGAATGAACGCCGTGCATGTCCCCGTGAAGCAGGTCTCCGGAACGTATCCGTAGTCCGCCAATCTCCACCGGTTCACCGAATTCGACAACATGAGCGTAAGCATGGGACACAGCAAGGCTTCCGGCGAAGACCTGAAAACCAGCAGCCTCGATTCCCGGCAAGTCGCGCACTGCCCCGTTGGTGACGTAAGCACAACAATCGAGGGCTCTACAGATGTTGGCGTGGATTTCCCCAAACAATGCTCCAACCCCCGGCCTGTCGTCGACATCTTTAGCAACAATGAATCGAGGAGGAGGAATGGTGAGTACGTAAGACCACCAGTCAGCGCGATCATAGTAACACCGTCCGGCTATAGGAGTTGCTGAAGAGCGGATTCGCGCGGTAGCAGCGTAGCCAACGGTCGGCGGTAAATGAGGGAAGATGCACCGGACCGTCCCATTCACGAAGCCTTCATTGCGAGTTCTAACCCGAAACTGTTCGATTGCGTTTGAAACAGCGCAGGTGTCGAGTTGTTGCAGTTGTTCGAGAGTTTCGGGAGTCACCGTTCTTGCGAAAGTAGGCATGTTCGTTCGTTGGCTCGGTTCCGCGGATCTAACAGTGTGTGACAAGAAGACTGCGTCCCCGAAACTTAATTTACGAACTTCAGCGACCATAAGCTATCCCCTCTGCAAGGGATTTTTTGGATTGAATGGCGGTAGATGCGCGGTGGCGAGAGAACGCTCAATTGGTCACGGTTGAGACTGACTCTCTGCCCCGGAAACGAGGAAGGGAGCACCACAGAGGAGCGGTATGCGATTTTCGCCCTTGCCTCCTACTTAAGGATAGGCGCAAAGAATACCCTGCGGACACGATGTTGCTGGCTCCGAAGAGGCGTTACGCTTTGGTCAGGAATTCATTTTCGCGAGCCTCTATGGACACAACGATTCGCGTGGTCCTTGCAAATCATCATCCGATGATCCGAAGCAACCTTCGTCTGTTGCTCGAAAGACAGTCGGCGGTTCGCGTGGTTGGTGAGGCTGCGGATGGGCGTGAGGCCGTGTTCTTAACCGAACGCAGACATCCAGCCGTGGTTCTACTCGACATTCAGCTTCCCCTGCTCAGCGGCATCGCCGCCGCGCGCGAGATCTCCTCCGTAACGCCCGATCTAGGGATTATCTTTGTCACCGCCCTAGTCGATCAAGAATACGTCTGCGAAGCCTTCAAGGCAGGAGCGCGCGGCTATGTGCTTGCGGATCTCGCCCACATGGACTTGATCTCCGCCATTCAGGTGGTTGCGAGCGGGGGCCGATTTCTTAGTCCTGCGATCAGTCGAAAACTGATAGAAAGTTCGACAACCAACTCCAGCGACTCCGGCCTTTCGGAGTACGAGCGCCAGTTGTGCTGCTTGCTTGCAGCCGGATATGATCAGCAGGCGATTGCGATACTCCTCAACTCAACCGCCTCTCGCATATGGGCAGACTGCCAAGGTGTTACCGACACCCTTCAACGGACTAGAGTGCCACAGGTGGTTATGGATTCTATCCACGGCAACCATCATCTGGCAGGAAAGTAAATGAAGTAATCGGAGTTGCTCCTAGCAGGTTGCTGAAAAAGGCGGAAAACCGCTCCCTGACGGTCACGGCTCCGAAGCGCCGGTGTTTGTTTGTAATGAGTTGCAGATTCCCGATAGTGAGCGGGTGAAGTGGAGGCGGCCTTTTTCA
>JBAUOG010000625.1:0-5451 GCA_049579625.1 Bryobacteraceae bacterium | reverse complement strand
GTCGATCCAAGTGCAGGATTCGCTGGTGAAGCAGATTCGCATTGCCGAGACGATGCCGGGCGTGACACGCATCGTGTTCGATCTGCAGACCACGGTGGATTTCTCTTCGTCGCAGCTTGGGAATCCCGACCGGCTGATGATCGAGATCCGCCCGAAAGACCGGCGCAGTGTAGAACCCTCGGTGGCTCGAAGTTCCTCCGGATCGCAGCGGTTTGAGGAGGGAGCTGGAACGCCGGAAACCGCGAACATACCGGCACCCGACACCGCCTCGCCAACTAAGCCTCCCCCGATCCAACCGGCACCAACCGCATCCAAGAGGCGCGTTTTTTCGATGAGCGATTTGCCTGCTCCGCCCAGGCCCGTGGGGCGTTCGACTGAGCTTCCGGATCTCGCTTCCAGCTTTCCGCCGCCCCGGCTGCCCTACTTTGTTGAGCCGCAGAGTGTGGCGTTGAAGTTTGTCCTCTATAGCCGGTTAAACATCATGCGGCCTCCGCCATTCCACCGACGCGCGCCAGCAGCGGGCCACAACGCGGAGCAAGCGCAGCAGAAGCCCGCGGACATCGCAATGGCCGTCCCGGGCCCAGAGAGCGCACGAATCCGCGCTGTTGACAGTTCAGTCCCGGCGGAGAGTAAAGTTGGCACGAGTCCAAAGCTGGTTGCCCCGGCGACGATTGATAGCAATGGCAATCGTTCGTTGGTTCGGGTCTTTGGGTTGAAGATAGGCAAGGTGGTGATTGACGCAGGGCATGGAGGGCACGACACCGGAACAATCGGGCCTCACGGTCTGAACGAAAAAGACCTGGTGCTCGACGTTTCCCTGCGTTTGGGCAAGCTCATTCAACAGAAACTGGGCAGCGAGGTCATCTACACGCGGTCGGACGACACGTTTATCCCGCTTGAGCAGAGGACCCAGATTGCCAACGAGGAGAAGGCGGACCTGTTCATATCGATCCATGCCAACTCGTCGCCTGTCTTTAGCGCGACTGGCGTGGAGACGTACTACTTCAACTTCACGTCGGAGAAGTCCGCGCTCGATCTGGCCACTCGCGAGAACGCCACTTCCACCAGTTCCATCCATGACCTGAATGATCTGCTCCAGAAGGTCGTTCTGAAGGCGAAAGTGGAGGAATCGCGGGAGTTCGCACAAAGAGTTCAGAGCTCACTGTACTCGATGTCCGCAAAAATGAACACCCGATCTCGCGACCGTGGCGTCCGGAAGGCGCCCTTCGTCGTGCTGATCGGGGCCACGATGCCGTCAATTCTGGCCGAGATTGGATTCGTCAGCAATCCTCACGATGAGACTCTCTTGAAGAAGCCGGAGCAGCGACAGAAGATTGCAGAAGCCCTATATAAAGGCATCGAGCAATATGCCAATACGCTGAGCCACGAACAGATCGCCCGGGTTAAATCCAGCGAATAAGAAAGCGGGGCTGTGAGGGCACGTTGGCTGGAAGGTTGTTTGATCTGGTCCGCTTGTGACGCGCGGTTCAGTGCTCTAGGAGACCGGCTTGAGTGCCGAAGATTCCAAGGTGAGCGCTGAAACTCGGTTTCTGCCGCCTGCCTTGGACCGGTAGAGGGCTTCATCGGCTACGCGCACAAAGACGCCTGGAGCTCGCTCCGAGCCGTCGCTGATGGTGACGCCGAAGCTGGCTGAGACGGATAGCTCGACGCCGTCGACCATCATCGTCTTGTCGCAGAGCCGCGATCGCAGCCGTTCAGCCTGCTGGGTGGCCTGCGCCAGATCGCAGTTCGGCATGACTACTAAGAACTCTTCACCGCCATAGCGGCCAACCTGATCATAGTCACGCATGCTGGCGCGAAGCCGGGCCCCGGTCTCACGCAACACGGCATCGCCAGCAAAGTGGCCATGCGCATCATTGATGGCCTTGAAGTAATCGAGATCGAGCAGGATTATGCCGACCTGCCGATCGTCGCGGTGGCAACGCGATAGCTCCTTCAATAGGACGGTCTCAATGGCCTGACGATTCGGAAGCAGCGTGAGGAGGTCTTTATTGGCACGTTCCCGGAGTTCCTCGCGGGCGTTCATCAGGTCACTCTGGAGGTCGACGATGCGCTTGCCTGCGCGCAACCGTACCTGGAGTTCATGTTCGTGAAAAGGTTTGAGGATGTAATCGTCTGCGCCGGACTCCATCCCTTCCACCGTTTCTTCCTTGCTGGTCTTGGAGGTGAGCAGCAAAATGTAGGTGTACGGTTCGCGCCGAGCCTCGCGGACTTTCTTGCAAACATCGGGGCCGGTCATGCCCGGCATGACCCAATCCAAGATCGCCAAACGGGGTGGATCCGGATCGGCAAGGATCTCCCAGGCCCGATCACCGTCCGCCGCCTCGATGACTTCATAGCCCCAGCGCGACAAAGCCTCCCTCAGGAGGGTGCGCGATAGGCGGCTGTCATCAGCTATTAGAACTCTCATACTGTCGTTTGGGCAGCGGAAAATCGGTCCCACACGTGTCTGGTTTATTGATGCCGGCTGCCATCGAGCGGATTTAACCTCAGAAATCCTGAAACCCGCACCCCAATTTCTACTATGGCGGTGTGCCATATCGGGCGTCAATAGCCCATCGGACCTGCTCGTCGTAAGCGGATGTTTCCCTTCGATCCCTTATCATGGGGGTACGACTGAAAGACTGCAGTCTTTGCAAGACATGGATTCGCTCCCTGCCGGGAGTGAAAAGGAGCTTCTGATGAACAACTCTGTGCTCGTGCCGATGGTGGTGGAGCAGACGTCGCGAGGTGAGCGCGCTTATGATATCTACTCTCGACTTCTCAAGGAGAACATCATTTTTCTGGGGACTCCCATTGACGACAACGTAGCGAACCTGATCATGGCCCAGATGCTGTTCCTGGCCGCTGAAGACCCGGAGCGCGACATTTCCCTGTACATCAATTCTCCCGGGGGTTCGATTACGGCGGGCCTGGCCATTCTGGATACGATGCGCCTGGTGGAACCCGACATCGTCACCTACTGCTTGGGGCAAGCTGCCTCCATGGCGGCGGTGCTGCTCGCTTGCGGCAGCAAAGGCAAGCGGTTCAGCCTCCCTCACTCACGCATCCTGATTCATCAGCCATCCATGAGCGGCCTCGCCGGCCAAGCCGCCGACATCGACATCTATGCGCGCGAAATCCTGCGCATGAGACAGTCGCTGAACGAGATTCTGGCGGACGCGACGGGGCAAGCAGTGGAAAAAATCGCCCGTGACGTGGATCGCGACTACATCATGGAGCCGGACGTTGCGATGGAGTACGGGATGATCGATCGAGTCATCCATAGCCGGCAGATCACGCCAGTTCCAACACGTTAAGAAATATTAATAGTGAGCCGGGCTGGTGCTTTTGGGGCATGCCCCTCCCGTGTTCTTGGTTGGCGCCGATGATTCGGGGAACATTCCAAAATCAGTTTTCGGTTAGATTCTGTTCCTAAGCGATTGTGCCACCGGAACTTGGCGTCAATCCCTGCGAGCAGTTTGACGGTTGACAGAGATTATGGGTGTTGGAAGAAGCACTATGAAATATAGAAGTTGGGGATCTTAGAGCTTGACCCTTCGGTTGGGCTGGAGTAGAGTGATGGTTCGGTTACAGAAACGAAGGAATGCAGCTCTAACTTATAGAACAATGCGCAAGCTGAATACGTTCCTTGCCAGCATCGTCCTGGTCTCCGGTTTCGGAGCCAGTTCCGTCGTGGCAAGCGGACGGGGAACGGTTGCCAAGCGCACCCAGTTCGTTCCTTCTTTTCTGGCAGACGGCACATCCGGAAACAGCGGTGAGGGTTCCGCCAAAGCCGCAGACGGCGCTTCGCCAGAGGCGGTCGACACAGGGCCCAACATTCCAGTTTCCGCAGCCTCGATTGCGAACTCGGCAGGGAAGTCCGCTGAGACGGATGAATGGCTGCGGCGCACTGATGTTCACCTCTCTAACGGACGGGCCTACTATTTCCAGGGCGATTTAGCCGCTGCCCGTAGAGAGTTCGACACCGCCGTTGACGTCCTTCTAGGAGCCCCCGAGGCGCTGCCGGATCACCGCCGGATTGAGCGACGCCTGGAAGAGGTTTCCGATCTAATCTACCGGTTCGATATCGATAAGCTAGGCGCGGGCGACGCCACAGACGCCATTGTTTTCGACAAAGCCCCCATCGACGAAATCAGTCACATGACGTTTGAGGTGACGACGCCGGTGGACACGCGTTTGGCCCCCCAGGTAACCTCTGAACTCAAGCAGACCCAGTCGGGCCTGACGCTGGAGTTGGCCGACCCCGTTCTGACCTACATCCATTACTTCTCGACCGATCGGGGGCGCAGCGTGCTGCTGAGTGGCTTACGCCGTGCGGGCCGCTACAAACCTCTGATCGAGAAGATACTGGCGGAAGAGCGAGTGCCCCAGGAACTGATCTACCTGGCGCAAGCCGAGTCTGGATTCCTACCGCGCGCGGTTTCGAATAAGCAGGCGGTGGGCATGTGGCAGTTTATCGCTGGAACCGGCTCGCTCTACGATCTGGTTCGTACGTCCGCTTTCGACGAGCGTCTCGACCCCGAAAAAGCCACGCGCGCGGCGGCACGCCACTTGCGAGATCTTTACGAGCGCTATGGTGACTGGTACCTGGCAATGGCGGCCTACAATTGCGGCGCTGGAAACGTGGATAAGGCCGTTGAGCGAACCGGCTATGCCGACTACTGGGAACTGCTGCGGCGGAACGCCCTGCCGCGCGAGACGGCCAATTACGTGCCTATTATTATCGCCATGACCATCATGGGCAAGAATCCCAAGGATTATGGGCTCGAATCAATCGACGAAGAGGCGCCGGTGGAATACGAGTCGATCCAAATGGACGCACCGACGAATCTGGAACTGATTAGTGACGCAGCACAACAGCCTGTTTCTGTGATTCGCGACCTGAACCCCTCTCTCTTGCGGAACCTGGCGCCGGCTGGTTTGCAGGTTCATGTGCCGAAAGGCGCCGCCGAGAGAGCGCTCGCGGCACTACGGTCGGTACCGGCTACAAATCGGGATGCGTGGCGTCTTCACCATGTTCAACTCGGCGACACACTAGCTTCTGTTGCCTCGCAATATCACACCTCTCCGCAGCGTATTTCCGCCGCGAATAGCGCCTCCGATTCACTGGAAGCGGGCGAATTGCTTTTGGTTCCGGTCAGCTTCCACGACGAATCTCATGCGCCGCGAGGTTTCGCCACAACGAGCACCCGCAACACAGTCCGCACTGCGGTTGGTTCTTCTAGTCCTCACCCCGCCGCCACCTCCGCCAAAGTTAGTCCCCACCCCATTCATCGCAAGGCCGTTCTGCACACCGCCAGTCTCCACAGCTAAGCACTCACGACCGGAAGTTCGATGACATGTCGCCATACCGCTTCCTGAAGAGTGTGTGTGAAAAGTGGGCCGTGTGCATCTTGGGACAGGCTCGCTCTGTCCACGCGGCGAATG
>JBAUOG010000624.1:0-2168 GCA_049579625.1 Bryobacteraceae bacterium | reverse complement strand
CTGCTGTCAATCGCTCGAGGATGGTGAGTGCTTTTGCGACCGGCTCAATGGCAACCCATTCCTGCGTCTCTCCGGTCGAGGGGCGTCCCTTGTAGGCAGTGCTCTTGATCCGATATCGTTCAATGAGGCCATCTTCGCTGCGGCTTATTGATAGGCATCCGGCGTTCATCGCCTGTACCTCGCAATCGCGCATTCCGGTCAGGTAGGCGCAAAGGATGTAGCAAGCTGTCTGCAGCATTCGTTCTTCGGTGACCAGGGTCTGTGCATCGAATCGCGACCGCCACGCCAAGCCGGTGTCCGGATCGCAGGAGATCGGCGCATCCAAGCCGCCGATCTCGATTCCCATCTCTTGCGCCGCGGATGAGATCATTCGTTCGATCACCGCGTTTTGACTGATCAGGCTGGTGTGGCGCGTTCCAGCATGCAAGCGGATCAGATGGTAGTTGATGGAAGGAGAACCTGCCCCTCGTGCTCCGGGACGTCTGAGACTCGCGGGAGTGGTTGACCAGTACGGCAGACCACGACCTGAGGAACGACGTTGCTCTATGAACGCGGCCACGCGGCAGATGCGCCTCTTCGATCTCTCTGCTGATTCGCGGGGCTCATCTTCGGCCAGCAATGCCTGACATCTCGCCTGCAGGGCGGAGAGTTCAGTTCGGGCAGCCAGGATGTCGGACGCAAAGGCTGTGATGTACTTCAGTGACCAGCGAACCAGGGGCCCGATGATCTGCTCTGGAATCCGCGGGGTTTTGTTCTCGTGCGATTGACGGACGCCTGCCACCAGAGAAGCGAAGCGCCCGTGCCACGGCGAAACAAAGAGACCTCCGTCCGGAAGATGATGCCGGTAATGGTGGAGATCGATCACCGTTTCCAGCAACATCCCTACTTGCTCGGCCTGCCTGTTTCCGGTGGATTGCAAGTGGAGGCGATAGGCATCTAATAAGGACTGATCCACCAGGTTCAAATCGCAGGCGCCACAATGAGCCCGCACAAAATCGAGAAAACATCTGGCACGATTGAAAGCCTGCCGCACAGCGTCGGGCCGGAGTCTGGAACGGGTTCCAGGAATATCGAAGTTGAGACGAGCATAGAGAAACTGACGCAGAGTACGTGCTTGCTGAAGATCGTGGATGATCGAGAAGTCCACCGTAAGGTGACAACGCCGAGCGTTGTTCCGAAACACTGCTGGAGACAGATCCCACCGATCGTCGCCGTAGGTCGAGAGTTGGCGGCGGTCAAAGCCAGCCTTGAGCGGAGCCGTTGCGAGAACCGGGCGGGTTGCCTCGACTTCAGACATCTGCGAATGAATGCTCATGCGACAGCGACCTCCGGTGGCAGATACATCGCGTCCTGGAGCACTGCCTGCGTCCGCCGCGCATCCTCGACAACAGCCACAGGGAAAGCAGGTAAGATCTGGGCTGTGATTCGTCTCCATACCCGGCCGAACTTTGCGGCCCAGTGGGCTTCGGAGAGTGTGGCGCGCTGCCCGGTAATGAAATCAAGAAACTGAAGAATGGCTGGAAGCTTCCGCGCCGTGATGACTGCGTTGTGGCATTCGAAACAGCCCCAGAATGGCTGCGGGCACGGTTGACCGGAATGCCCGAATGGACTTTCGAAAAAATCGGAGCAACTGGCGAGCCACAGATCGTGGTTGCCGTCCAAGGCTGTCGTTATGCGGCTCAAGGGGTGGGACAGATCGGCCGTGCCCGATTCCCGCTGGTGCCGGTCCTCTTCTTCTGGAGAAAGCACACAAGGCTTGAGCGCGGCGTCCAAAGCTTCCTGCAGTCCGTCTGCCACGGCCTGTTGGTGGATGTGACGCAACGCCGGGATATCGGCGTAGTGGCGAGCCGCGACTTCTGGTGTGTGGCCGATCGCAAAGTCGCGGATCTCGCCTTCGGTCTTCAGGTACCAGAGTGCCTTCTGTGTCTTTCGGAGTCGGGAGAGCAACAGATGCAGAGGTGCTCCACTGTCATCAACGATTCCCTGGGCAGATACCCACTTATCGAGTATCAATTGGGGATGTTTCATGCCGGAAACCAACGCTCCGTCCGCGAAATGGAGCCACAGGTTCTCACTTTGTTTGTGCCGACGGGAAAAATCCGTTAAGTGAATCAACGTGCGGATTAAACCTCCTGGCGACAATGCTCCGTCATCGCGCACGCGTAGTC
>JBAUOG010000623.1:0-7507 GCA_049579625.1 Bryobacteraceae bacterium | reverse complement strand
CTCTTCACTAACCGACGCAGCACCGGGCCTGAGAACGCCACGGACTGTGAAGTCGACCAGCCGGTCATTTATCAAGAGTCGGACGCGGTCGCCCTTTTTCAAACCCAGGCGGGCTCCGACCCATATGGGATCGCCTTGGCCTAGCGCACCCGCCGCATCTTGTGCGTCGTCGAGAGCAAATTCCGGAGATTCGAACGAATTCTCGGCGATCAGGTCGAGCCCGATGAACGGCAGGGCTTCACCCTTGCCGTTGATTGATGCCCAGTCCTCGATGCGGGGACGAAACGTCAGGGGCAGTGGAAGCTGAACGAGCCGGCCGAGAAGGCGCTCGTCAATACCACCGGTAGCGGTGATTTCGAGGTCGGCTTTGCCGGTGAGCGACTCGAGCGACGAGTGAAAGCTGCCGGCGGCCGCGCGGCCGGCGAGATCAATCGCCACAACCACAGCCACTCCGAGAGCGACCGACAGTACCGTGAGCGCGGAGCGGAGTGGCTCACGGCGCAAAGGGCGGAGGATTAACCGCCAAAACAGGAGGGCCGCGCTCACGCTCGCCTCGACGCCGGAGCCGGGGCCTCATCCAGCACGCCGTCACGCAAGCGAATGACGCGGTCGGCGAAGGCTGCTGATTCCAGGCTGTGCGTCGCCATGAGTATGGCCATTCCGAGGTCCGTGGCTGTGCGGCGAAGAACGCTGAGAACGGTTCCGGCGGTCGTTGTGTCGAGATTGCCGGTGGGTTCGTCGGCCAGCAGTAGACGCGGCCCGTGAACCAGGGCGCGGGCAATGGCGACCCTCTGCTGCTGGCCCCCGGAGAGTTGGTGAGGAAGGCGGTTTGTGTAGTTTTCCATCTCCACCCAGCGGAGGCGTTCGATTGCGCTCTGACGGGCGTGTGGCTGGTGCGCTAGAAGCAGGGGCAACTCCACGTTCTCGATCACAGAGAGCGTGTGCAGGAGTTGGAACGATTGAAAAACAAAACCGACCTTTTCCCGCCTCAGCCGTGTCAATGCCGCGTCGTTTAACGACTTCGTGCAGACGCCGTCTATCACAACGGAGCCGCTTGTGGGCAGGTCCATCGCGCCACAAAGATTCAGCAGGGTGGATTTACCGCAGCCGCTGCGGCCGACAATGGCAATCAGTTCGGCGGCACCGGCAACTAGGGAAAAATCACGAAGGGCGATCACGGGCTCGCCGTCCGTGGCGTACTGCTTGCTCACGTGATCTAGTTCGAGAAGTGCCATAATTTCAGGGTATCGGGCCCTCACGGCCCGAAATGATTAGATGGCTGATTTTTGGCCTCCGGTTCACGGAGGCGGCATCCATAGAGTGTTCGACGAGGAGATTCTTATGTTCAAAATGCTGACAGTTCTAGCCGCGAGTGCCATGTTGATGGCGGCCGCCGCCGGCGCCGCTTCCGTTTACGATTACACGCTGAATTCCATCGATGGTACGCCTACGCCGCTGGCGAATTTCAAAGGCAAGGTGGTGTTGCTGGTCAATGTGGCGAGCCGCTGCGGTTATACGCCGCAGTACACAGGCTTGGAAGCGCTGTACGAGAAGTACAAAGACCAGGGTTTCGTCATCGTCGGTTTCCCAGCCAACAACTTTGGCGCGCAAGAGCCGGGAACCAATGAAGAGATCAAAACGTTCTGCAAGAGTAAGTACAGCGTCACATTCCCGATGATGGCGAAGGTGTCTGTGAAGGGCGACGATACGACGCCCCTCTATCAGTTCCTCACGACTAAAGCGAACCCGGCAACCGACGGCGAGATCAAATGGAATTTCACCAAGTTTCTGGTCGACAAAGACGGTAACGTTATTGCGCGCTTCGAGCCAAAGGTAACGCCGGAAGACCCCGCGTTGGTCGGCGCCGTAGAGAAGGCGTTGAAGCAGTAGCAACCTGCTGGGACGACACATGGAAGCCCGGGGCCGGCGATGCGGTACTCGGGCTTTCTTTTTGAGAGTTGAAGAGGCCGGTCCAGTAAACTCAAGAAAACATGGCCAAGATACTCGTAACCGGTGGCGCCGGCTACATCGGTTCCCACACCGTCCATTTCCTTCTAAAGCATGGCCACGAGGTTGTGGTTGTGGACAATCTCTCGCGCGGTCACGCCCGCAGTGTTCCGGCCGGTCTTTTGCGGGTTTGCGATCTCAGGGAGACGGCGAAGATCACCGCGCTGCTCGCTGACGAACACTGCGAGGCAGTGATCCATTTCGCAGCCTACATCGCCGTGGGCGAGTCGACGCAGTTTCCCGAGCTGTACTTCTCAAACAATGTAGCGGGCTCCATTTCATTGTTCGAAGCCATGTTGGCTGCCGATGTGAAGAAGGTGGTGTTCTCGTCGACAGCGGCTTCATATGGCATCCCCAAAGTCGTGCCGATTACGGAAGACCAGCCGTCGATTCCCATCAACCCGTATGGCGAATCCAAAGTGATGGTGGAGACGATTCTTAAGACGCTGGATCAATACAGGGAGTTCCGAAGCATCCGGCTGCGTTACTTCAATGCCTGTGGGTCGGAGCCGGAGGCGGGGCTCGGGGAGTGCCACGAGCCGGAGACTCATCTGATTCCACTGCTGCTGCGCGCGGTCCAAAGCGGCAAGCCGGTAACGCTGTTTGGCGATGATTACCCTACACCGGACGGCACCTGCATCCGCGATTACATCCATGTCAGCGATCTGGCTGAGGCACACGTGGGCTCCGTGGAACATCTCCTGAAAGGCGGGGCGTCGGATGTCTTCAACGTGGGCACGGGACAGGGGCACTCAGTGAAGGAGGTTGTGGCGGCGGTGGAACGTGTTACCGGCAAGCCTGTCCCGCAGGTCGTGGGCCCACGACGGGAGGGTGATCCGCCCAGCCTGGTTGCCGATTCGACGAGGCTTCAGACTAGCCTGGGCTGGAAGCCGGTGCGGGCGGACCTCGAACGGATCGTCAGCGATGCCTGGGATTTTGCGAAGACGGGGAAGTGCGGGTAAGTAACCTGCCCTTTGCGCGCTAACCTCCGGACAGCCTTCGTTTTATTCTCTGCCCCTCAGCATCGCGGCGATGACCCGAGGGTTTCGGCGTCCGTGCATTACGGCAACCACCCACAATGGCTCTTCGTCTGGCGCATACGCGATCAGATAGTCGCGCACAAGGATGAAGCGCAGCGGGCGCGAACTCAGATCTCGGCGTCTGAAGCCCTGCTGCGGAGAGAGAGCGAGTGCCCTGAACGTATCAAACAACTCCTCTAGAAGTCGATCGGCTGCGTCTGGACTGTCTTCGGCAATGTAGCTACGAATGTCGTCGAGGTCGTTAAACGCTTCGGGGTGTAACGCATATCCGCTCATGCAGAGCGGCGACGTTGTGCTTCAGTCTTCGCTTTCAGCTGCGCAAGAGCTTCCTTGCCGTCAATTAGTCTCACCCTACCGCTCTTCAAATCGTCATAGCGGGCGTTGAGCATCCCCTGCGTCTTTAACAGCTCATCTGAATATCCGGCTATTGCGTCCTCAACTAGTTCGTGCAGCGGCCGACCAGTATCGAGTGCCAATTTGTTAAGTTTGGCCTGCGCCTCTTCGTTGAGATGAACATCCATAATATTCAGAGTACGGCAACGTGCGGCGGCGTAGCAACGGCCTTACCGGTCTTCGATAGCGCCGGTTCGGTCCATTGGAGCGGGGAGGTGATTCATGCTAGCGATTTCCTCATACATTGCAATCGGGCGCCAAGTCGATATCACAAGGCCAAGCGACGACGCCGTGATCAATAAAAACGCGCTCAAAAAACGCCGCATCCTTCAACAGCGCGAGGGCACTGGTCAGATCTTCCGGACGCAGTTGGACACGGCCAATAAGCCCGTCCTGAAAGCACACAAATAGAGAGTGATTCGGCTCGGGTCTTGCGGCGACAACATCCCAATACATAGGTGCTCCGCTTAAACGAGCGGTCCAATCTTCTCCAGTTGCCTATTCTCACGGTGCGGCTCAGCTTGCTTGAGCGCTTTGCGGACCCGCTCGAAGACGGTGTCTTCGGCAAGACCGCTGGCGTCGCCTTCGTCAATTGCTGCTTGAAGGGCGATGAGCTTGGCATCGAATTGCTCCTGCCCGGGATTCTCTTCATATGACCTTCAGACTACGGGAACCAGAGTACCGGAACCCGCTCGTCGGAGCAACACTTACCCATTCAAGAACCCTCTGAACTTGGTCTCCTGAAAACCCGGAAACACCGTCGCGAGCTGCCGGTTGCCCAGTTCCCGCGTCACCAGTTCCGAAAGCACCGTGCGGAAGTCGGTGGTCACATCCAGGTCGCGACCCTCATAGAGGTGTTCACGCTGGAGGCCGGGCCACTGACCGTAGACCCGGCCCCCCTTTACGCTGCCTCCGAGAATCAGCATCACATTCGCGTGACCGTGGTCGGTTCCACGGTTGCCGTTTTCCTTGACGGTGCGTCCGAACTCCGACATGGTAACCACGGTGATGTCGGCCATGCGGTCACCCATGTCTTGTGAGAAAGCTGCCAGCGCGTCGCCGAACTCGCGAAGCAGGTTTGGGAGTTGACCGACAGATGCCTTCGCGCCGACTTCGTTGACGTGTGTGTCCCAGCCGCCGACATCCGTAAACGCCACTTCAAGGCCAACGTTGGCCTTGATGATGCGCGCAATCTGGAGCAAGCGTTGACCAAGCGGACCATTCGGATAGCGAACGCCATTGGCCGGCACATAGGGGGTTTTCTGGATGGACTGCATGAGGCGAATGGCGTCGAAGGTTTCGCGGCCAGTGCCGTTGAGGATCTGGTCGGCGCTGGTGCCGTACATCGTCTCGAACGTATTCGCGGCCCGCGTGTCCCGGACCTGGAAATCGTTCAGACTGGTGATGGAGAGCGCTTGGTTATTACCCCTGAGTGACCTCGGCAAATCGGGGCCCAAGTTGACCGCGCGGGCGGCTGAGGAATTGGGCTCTGGAGGCAGGGCGCGATTGAGCCATCCGTCGCTGGTGCTCTTCAGTCCGGGCGTGCCAGACTCCATGTAGTCCTGGGCATCGAAGTGGGAGCGTGTCGGGTCGGGCGAGCCCACCGCTTCGATTATGGCTAGTTGGTGCTGGTCCCAAAGTCGCTTCAAGGAATGGAGTGCCGGGTTCAGGCCGAAGAAACCGTCGAGGTCGATCGCGGAATCGGGCGTACCGTTAGGGCGGGGAACGGCGATAGTGGGACGCGAGGCGTAGTATTCCCGCTCGCCATGGGGAACAACGACATTGAGACCATCCACGGCGCCGCGTTGGAAAATGGCGATCAGGATCTTCTTCCGCTGGGAGGGCGCATCACTCGCCAGCGCGGCCCGTGACAGCCAGAGCGGCACGGACCCAATGCCGTACATCGCCAGCGATGCATTTCTCAGGAATAGTCGGCGGGTCGGCATTTGTATTCTTCCTTTCCCGGCAAACTCTCTTGGCCCTAGCGGTGCTGAAACTCGGGCGAACCAATAACCAGGCCCGCCACCAGGCTGGGCAGTTCGGGCTGCTTGATCTTGGCGCCAGCGGCCAGTTGTGTTTGTAGCGCCGGGTCGTTTAGCGCTTTCTCAATCGCCTCGCGGGTCTGCGCGGATGGGTCCTGCATTAGCAGAGCACGGGCTAGATTCATCGGATCGCTGGCCACCAACTCCTTCCAAAGATCGAGGTCCACTTTGACTCCGAAAAGGTTGTTGTGCGCCAGAGCTATGGCGAAGTTCATCCGGGCCAACAGGCCTGCGGAGCTGATCCACTCCGCGTTGGCGCTGGAGTAGCCGGTGGGCTCAATCTTGCGGTATAGCGGCTCGCCGAGTCTTTGGATGGCATTTGCCAGCGGCAGCGCTGATTCGACGTGGGCATCGCTGGCGCGCACCGAGCTGACGATCATTTCGAAGGGCGTTTTGACCTTTGCCTGATACGAGCCCTGTGACCAGAACTCCGGCGACTGTAGCATCGACTGCATTACCTTGCGGAGGTCACCATCGGTGTTGGTGAACGTCCTGGCCATACGCGCTACAAGCGAGGGCGGCGGATCGTCGGCGACAAAGCGTTTGGCGAGCTTCAACGAGATGAAGTGCGCCGTCGATGGGTGCTTGGCCAGAATGTCGAGGACCTTCAGGCCGTCATCCATACCCCCTCCGGCCTTGATGACGTGCCCTAGGACGACCTTCTTACCCTTGTCGTGAACTTTGTCGTTGTATTCGAAGCCGGCGCCCTTCTTCGGAGGCGCCACGGTCCAACCGGTGAAGCAGCGCGCTACTTCGATGACATCCTTCTGCGTGTAGCCGCCATCGACGCCGAGTGTGTGAAGCTCCATGAGTTCCCGGCCGTAGTTCTCGTTCAGACCCCGCTTTCGCTGGTTGGGGCGGCGCTTATCGCGGTCCGCATCGAGATTGGGGGCCACAGACTCCGTGTTGTCGAGATAGAACAGCATGGCGGGGCTCTTGGCGGTAGCCAGCAGAAGGTCGTGAAACTTGCCGAGGACATGGGGGCGGATGGCCTCGCGCTCGTAGGTGGGCACAAAGTACCGGTCGGCGCCTTTATTCAGGTAGACGTTGAAGTGGTTGAACCAGAAGTCGACCAGTAACTCGTCGAGCTGATGGCTGCTGTAAATGGCTCGCAGGAGTTTGCTTTCAATCAGGTCTTCGGCAACCACTTGCTGCGGGCTCACGGAAAGAATGAGACGGCGGCGCAGTTCAACGGGGGCCAGCGCAAATAGCCGTTGCCGTTGTTGTTTGTGGAGGGCGTAGACGAAATCGGTTAGCTTGGCCGGCGGGATCGATTCAAGCACAGCTTTCTTCTCTTCGGGTTTGCCGTTCTTTAAGATGTCGATTTGCTGAGCGCTGAGAATAGCCGTTAAGGCAACTGCCGGCTCGAGGTCGGAATCGTTGTTAGGGTCGGCCACTTCAGCCGGTTGGGTCTTAACTCTGTATCGTTCCGCCAACCTCATCACGATGGCCCGAAGCTCGGGGTCGTCAGGAAGGGTGCCCTTGCCACGTGCCACTTGGGCAATCAGTTGCGGTGGTGGGTACTGGAGGTACGTTTCACGTATGCCCATCCGTGTTGACACAAATGGTCGCAGCTTTTCCTCAAGGGCAGGGTTCTCGGGGAGTTTGTCGGGATGAAGTTGCTGATCGATCCAGCGCTTGATGCCCAGGCGTTCAACTTCGGCAAGGTCGCCGGTCCGGGGGCCGAATGTCAGGCGATCGAGCGCATGGCGGGCTTGTTGATCTTTATCGAGAGGTTGGGCAAAGGCCGCATACTGAACGAGATTCGTCTTAAGCACGGCGCTCCAGGGCCTACTCTTCGCTGGGGAAAACGGCGCTGACAGGACCTGAAGGCTTATCACTACGGCCACCGTCGCGCTGAATCTCATGTCGTCTCTGTTCCTACTCGACGCGCCAGACCTTCGCTACGTTAACGAAATGCGACGCTGGTTTTACGGGTTGGGAAGGGCCGGAAGGTGTTATGGAGCGGGAGACCGGGTTCGAACCGGCGACATCGACCTTGGCAAGGTCGCACTCTACCAGCTG
>JBAUOG010000622.1:0-19575 GCA_049579625.1 Bryobacteraceae bacterium | reverse complement strand
TGACCGAAACCGCGCGAGCTCTGGGACTCGAACGCAGCCATCTGTACAAGAAGTGCGCACAGCTTGGCATCGATCTGGACGGCGCCAGGAAGAGCCCGCCGCGTGCTGGTGGCTGACCTGCCGCGCACTTGGAAACGAGCAGCGACCACGAAGAACCACTTCCTCGCATCACATCGAGACTGATCAAGACAGCCGGGATTGCGCGCTCGGTTAGGGATACCCGCTCAGCGGATTCTCGAGTCATCTAAACGGGGCCGAATCTGGGCAGATCGAGCCCGTCAAATCATGGGTTCGTCGCGAATCTTGAAAGAACTTCACGGAGCCGACGGCCCACAATCGCGTCTTCGCCCGGTTGAAGCATGGTTGCGCGCGCAGTCTGGTGCGTGCTACAACGAGCCGACGATGAATAGTGAGCCCGCACAACCGGCTGATTTTGTGACCCTTTACCGCCGCGCTTTTGCCGAGTTCGGTGCTCGAGCGCTATGGAGCACGCGATCGCTTGAAGCACCGACTCCGGAAGATGCTCTTGTCGTCGCGCGGGCACTGCGTATAGAGGGAACCGTGAAGCCCGGCGCCTTGCCGAGCAAATCGAACAAGCTTGCCGTGCCGCTGACTAAGATACAGATCGACATTCTGAAGGCGATTGCGTCGCACCGGGACCCGGAGAGCTACGTTGCCGGGGGAACAGCTCTGAACCGGGACGCGCTGCGCTATTCCGGCGACATTGACATCTTCCATGACCGCGAGGAATGCGTTGCGAGTGCGGCGGTGGGTGACGTGGAAGCACTCAGAGCAGCGGGGTATGGCGTTTCATGGCTTCGTCAATTGCCGCTGATCTACACCGCGGAAGTTATGCGAGAGGATGCCAGCACCCGGCTTGAATGGGTTGCAGACAGCGATTTCCGGTTCTTTCCAACGCTACGAGACGAAACGTTCGGCTACCTTTTGCACCCGGTTGATCTGGCGATAAACAAAGCAATGGCGGCGGCCGGCCCGACGCGAGGTGCGGGACCTGGTTGACCTGGTGACGATTCATGAGACCATCCTTTCTCTCGGAGCCGTTATTTGGGCCGCCGTTGAAAAGTCTCCCGGCTTCACACCGGAGGGGCTCATCAATGAAATCCGGAGAAATGCCAATTACCCGACCGCCGAATGGCGCGCCGTGACGACCAGCGAGCCGCTGGATCCGAGAGGCATCACGACGCGGCTTCGTTCAGCGCTCGACGAAGCTGAGGCGTTTGTCAGCAAGATGCCGACGGATAAGATGGGGCTCTTGTTCTTGAGCAAGGGTGAAGTGGTGCAACCGGATCCGGGCCATTTGCACGAGTATCAAACCCACGCCGGCCAGCGGCGGGGTCATTGGCCGACGAGCCCAGAAATCACCGCAGCGATGTTACAGCGATACAAGAATCGGCCGGAACTGAAACTGGTCGGCCCACCCAAGTGTGGCCTAAAGGGCCATGCGGATTTCAGAGTTACCGTTCGCCCATGGCTTCGGCGACTTTTACTGCCATGTCGTAGCGGCCGAATGGAGCGCTCAGTTGGGCGCCCTCCACCATCTGGCGGATACGTGAGACCATCTCCTGGGCAATCGCGATCCCTTCGTGGCGGGCCTTCTCGGCGGAATCGGCCAGGCGCATGCGCTGCATGTATTGCTCGGGTACCGGCACGCGAAGTTCGTTCACCATGAACTCGGCATTGCGGTAGCTGGTCAGCGGCCAGATGCCGGCGATGATGGGCAACCTGTACTGCCGCGTTTTAAGCAGGAACTGTTCAAGCAAGTTCAGGTCGAAGACCGGCTGGGTCACCACGTATTCGGCGCCCGCTTCCACTTTCCACTCGAAGCGGCGCAGTTCTTCGTCCATATTCAGCGCGCCCGGATTTGCCCCGATGCCGATCAGCAGCGCCGTCTGCGAGCCAATCGGATTACCGCCGATGTCGAGACCCTGGTTGAGGTTGTTGGCGATGTTGGTGAGACCGATGGAGTCGACATCGAATACGGCGGTCGCGTCCGGGTAGGTGCCCATCCGCGGCGGGTCGCCGGTAATGCAAATCAGGTTCCGCACGCCCGTCGTATGCGCGCCAAGCAGCTCCGACTGGATACTCAGGATATTGCGGTCGCGGCAGCAGAAATGGAGCACCGCTTCAATCTGGGCCTGCTGTTGGATGAGCTGGCAGGTGACTTGGGCGCTCAGCCGGGCACTAGCGCGCGGTCCGTCCGGCACATTGATGCAGTCGATGCCGTGGTCGCGGCATAAGACCGCGCCGGCGATCTCCTTTGATGCGTCAATACCACGCGGCGGCAGAATTTCTACGAAGGCCACGAATTTGCCGGCGGCGAGTTTTGCGCCGAGTTTGGACTTCTCCGCAACAGGCGCCTTGGGCAGCTTCTTGACTTCAGGTTTCGCGTCGTCCACCGTCACCGCAGCCCGCGCCGGCTGATTGCGGACCGTGGGTTGAGCCGGCTGTAGCGACCTTGCCTCGCTGCGGATGAGCTTGATGTGCTCCGGCGTGGTGCCGCAGCAGCCGCCTATGACGCGCGCTCCAGCCATAATGAAACGGCGCGCGTATTGCGCCATGTATTCGGGCGAGCAGAGATAAATGTTGCGGCCTTCCACCTTGGCCGGCAGGCCCGCGTTCGGCATCGCGCTGAGGGGTTTGGAGGTGTAGGGCACCATCTTCTCGATGGTTTCAAGGACAGTCTTCGGACCAGCCGAGCAGTTCACCCCAATGACATCGGCCGGCCATTCGTTCAATCGGAAGGTAAAGGTTTGAGTAGACGTTCCATCGCGCAGATTTCCATCGTCATCCACCGCGACTTCGGCGACAATCACCACCCCCGGACCCGCGGCTTCGCGTACTGCGAAGATAGCTTCACGCAGCTCGTCAAGCTCGTAAAAGGTCTCGAGAACGATCAGGTCCACGCCCGCGCCGACCAGCACCTCGGCCTGTTCCTTGAAGATGTCGCGCGCTTCCGCAAAAGAGATTGCTCCCAGGGGCTCGATCTGTGCTCCCAGTGGTCCCATGGCGCCCGCTACGAACGCCTTCTCGCCCGCCGCTTCGCGCGCCAGGCGCACGCCGGCTTCGTTGATTGCCTTCAGCTTCTCGCCCAAACCAAACGCAGTGAGTCGCAACCGATTGCCGCCGAATGTGTTGGTCTCAATGATTTCAGCGCCCGCCTTGACGTACTCCTGGTGGACCTCTTTGATCATCTGCGGCGAGGCAAGGTTAAGCTCGTCAAAACAGCGGTTGATGAAAATGCCCTTGCCGTAGAGCATGGTGCCCATGGCGCCATCGGCTACAACAAGGCCGGATTCCAGCTTGCGCCGGAACTCGGCGGATCGGGAGGCAGTGGTTGGTTCGGCTGCAGTCATGGTTTAGCTGTTGGGTCGGCGGTTGAAGTCATTCGTAGTGCTCGCGATGGCTGCCGGGACTTCAATGCGCGTTATAAACGGATTGTACCGCGGCAGCCAACGGCTCACGAAACCGATATGTGCGGCTGTGACGCGCATAGAGATAGATGTGCCATGACCGCGACCCATTCGCCAGTTGAATCGCCCCGCGACAGCACCCTGATTCACGTCTCAGGGGGCTTCCCAGTCCAGCGCGTAAATCTCGTCAGTGCCGATGAGACACGACGTAATCAGTGTGTTGCCCAGTCCAGGCCCGAACCAGCCTTGGATTCCGATTTGCATCTTGTTGATCGACGTTACCTTCTCCAGCTTGCGGCTGCCCATCCGGAACCGCCACCACGCCTGATCAGCGTGGAAAAACAGCAATTCTCCGTCGCGTGATCAGCTTGGCCATCCGCCCCGCATACTCGAGATTTCCGTTTGTTTTTGGGCGGCGATCTCATAAAGCGTAGGCTTCCAATTCTCACCCGACAAGCCAAGGATAAAGCGGCCGTCGGGAGACATATGAGGGGAGAACATCTGCTCAGTGGCCGCCAAGGCGGAGACTGCGCCCGTTTTCAGGGACGACCTGACGGAGCCGGTTCTCGCCTGTCGCCGGCGCACCCCATGCGGCGAACACAATTGATGCGCCGTCCGGCGACCAGCAGAAAAACGCGTCACCATCGGCGGCGGCCTCACCGTGGGTGACCTGCTGAACCGCACCGCTTCGCTTTCTACACGCGCCATAATCGGATGAGTCTTCGTGTGTGCGCCTAAGCTCACGCCGTAATCGAAATAACGCTGGCAGTCAGTAATGCGCTTTATTCCTTTTCGCCCGAATGCCCATTCTTAAATAACCTGAATGACCGTTCAAGCGGCAAAGAGACCCAGCAGGCCCTTGAAGACGCCGCGCATCGGCACTCTCGCCTAGCTTCTCGCCCGTATCACGATCAACTGTACTCGGCGCGCGACGATAGCCCTGTGTTCGACCGGCAGACAGAAGAAATAGGTCGCAAGCGCGTAGGGCACAATCATCAGGACGCCCGCCTCCACAATTTCGTGCCAGTTGCGGCCCGGCAGGCCGTGTCTTTTTAGCCAGAACAGCAAGGCGAACGTAGCCACTCCAATCGTGCATGGCGCTGTGTAAATTCTCAAAGCGTACCGCCAAGCGCTCACTCCCAACTCCCGGCAGATCAGGAGGCACGCAACGCCGCCTCGATTCAATGCCATCAACCCGTTCGAAACCCAAGCTGCGCCCAACAGTCCAAAGCGTGGCAATACCAGGATCATTCCAATAATCGTGAGAATTGCTTCCGCCAACAGCATTTTGGAATACGTCTGATGACGGCCCAGCCCGAACAGGATTGAACCGGAGTTGAATTGGGAGGATGCCAAAGTATGCCCGAAAAGAAAGGCCGGCAGTAAATAAGCGCTTTGAGCGGCGAAGTCGGGTCTGATCCACAACCCATAGATCTCGCTCCCAAAGACAAGCAAGAACACGGTCACGGGAACGAACAGCGCGAGCGAATATCGATTGGCATAGACTCCCAAATTGATTAACTCGGCCCGGCGTCCGGTCGCCATCAGTTGGGTCGCGTTGGGAGTGGTCACGGTGCCCACTCTCCCGATTCCGTCCATCAGGTAATCGAGGATCCGCATCGGCACCGAGTAGTAGGCCAGGAACTGTATGGGTAAGAAATACGGGATGAGAACCGGCGCGCTCTGGCGCAACAAACGGTCAGAAACAAGGACCCGCAGTGAGTGGACCCCATAGCTGGCCATCTCCTTGAGCTTGCTAATTCGTGCCAGCGATAAACTGATCCGGACCTCTGGCGCTAGCCGCCGGAAGGCCAGATAATTCAGGGCGTAAACCAGCAATTGGCTGCAGAGCAGCACAATGCCCATCTGCAGCACACCAAAACCGAAGTTGAGAACCAGGACCACGCCGATCGTCCTCAGCACCGTCGTTGAAACCCAGATGCGCCCGAATATGTCGAATCGCTGGAAACCCTCTATGCACGCTCCGAAGATGTTGAAGACCAGCCCAACAGCCCAACT
Organism: Bryobacteraceae bacterium; assembly: GCA_049579625.1. Classification (GTDB taxonomy): domain Bacteria; phylum Acidobacteriota; class Terriglobia; order Bryobacterales; family Bryobacteraceae; genus CAJCIT01. The sequence continues at coordinate 14,125 of JBAUOG010000622.1, read as the reverse complement.
CACCCCGATGATCCGGATCAGCTCTGGAAAGACGGGTTCATTGATGTTAAAAAAACGCCCGGCGTGAGGGGCAAAGGCGATGGTGAAAAGAGCGACCGCACAACCCGCAATCGTCGAGTACGCTAAACCGGTGTTGACAAGTGTGTTCAAAGCGCTGTGGTTCTTCAGCGTATGGTATTCCGCCGATAACTTTACCGTCGCGGAGCGGAGTCCAAAGTCGATGAGCCAGTAGTACTCGACCAGCGAAAGGGTCAACGTCCAGATGCTGAACTGCTTGTCCCCAATCTTGCGGATGACGTAAGGAGTTACGACAAAACCAAATAGAATTCCAACAGCTACACCCAGCCAGGTCCAGAGGATGTTCGTGATGTATCTTCGAGCGCCTTGGACAGGGGCCGTTGCATTCATAGTCGCTGCCGGAGACAGGGTCGCGAGGCTTTGCCGCATTCGCCCTCGAGGACAGTTGTCGAGAGGGCGCAGAACGTCGACGTGCGCATCGGAAATGATCTGGACGTCACGGGCCTTATTATCTCAGGTGGGCAAAAACAGGTTGCTGTCTCAAGCGAGTTTCGCTGAATCAGGGGATTGGTGAATCCGCCGCCCAGCCCTCATCCCCCCGATTCCATCCTGCGTGCAATAGCGACTTTCTTCACGCGAAAACACCCATTGGAGGGCCGCGAGGCACGTAGAATCAGCGGATTAGCTTGGAAAGGTACTTGCTTCTCTTGATATCAGAGGGAGGCTCTATTCGATGCCGCGCTTCCACCACGTCCTCTTTCCCGTTGACTATTCTCCGCGCTGTGTGGCTACCGTTCCGTTTGTCCGTGACATGCTCAGGACCTCCGGGGCGCACCTGTCAACGCTCTACTCAGTACCCATCCCGTTCTACCCGCCAGATGTTGCCTGGCCAGGTCTAATTCAGATCCAGGAGGAAGACCTGGAGGCAGCCAAACACCGCCTTGAGAACTTCAATCGCGAGCAGTTCGCCAATGTGACCGACGGGACCATTATTCAGGCTTACTGCGACTCTGGCGATCCAGCCTCAGCCATCATCGGCTTTGCTGACCGGAATGATGTGGATCTTATTATGATGCCCACTCATGGCTATGGTCCCTTCCGCTCGTTCCTCCTAGGGTCCGTGACGGCGAAAGTTCTGCACGACGCCAAATGCCCGGTTTGGACCTCCGCCCATATTGAGGATCCCGGTATTGAAGCGCACGTGCCGATCCGAAGTATCATTTGTGGCCTCGATACCAAGCCGGAGGATCTTCCCGTTCTGCACCTCGCCAAGTGCCTGGCCAAGGAAGAAGCCGCAAAGTTGCGTGTGGTACACGCCTACCCCCAGATCACGGTCCGTCCAGGGAAGTACTTTGACCAGGAACTGGAAGAAGACATCGCCCAAGGCGCTTGGCACGAACTCTCCAAGATGGAGCGCGAAGCGGGCGTAGACGCCGACATTATTGTTGAAGGCGGAAGCGTCTCTGAAGTGGTGCGCGATGTTGTCAATCGCTTCGAGGCGGACTTAGTTGTCATCGGCCGCGGTTCCTTACACCAGCCTTTTGGCCGGCTGCGCTCGAATGTTTACGCCATTGTCCGCGACTCGCCGAGGCCGGTTCTCAGTCTATAGACGGTGCTGAAAAGAGCCTGTCGCGCCTCTGTTCCGCCAGTTGTCGGAACTCGGCAATTGATAGAAACAATAACATCCCCAGCACTGAGCCGCGCGCGTCAGCAAGGGGATCTCAGCCTAACTGAACCGCGCGCGTCAGCAAGCGGACTTCGGCATAACAGAGCCGCCTTTTCGTCCTACGACAAGTGAACTTCCTGACCGATTTCGCGCACGCAGATTCGATCGGGCCGGTTGCCCGCCGCTTCCAAGATTCGCTCAATCGGTTCGTGAAAAGGCTCTCGACTAAGTTGGAACGTCTGGTGATGAACCGGCATGACGAACTCCGAACCCGCGTGATTCGCCATCGTCCAAGCCTGCTCGGGATTGCAATGAACACGAATCCAGGGGTCGTAAGCCCCTACAGGCATAATGGCGAGGTCAAATCCTCTGGATGACTTGAGCTGTTTGAAGGAGTCGGTGTATGCAGTGTCTCCTCCGAACAGGATCCGGTACCGGCCGACTTCCACAATGTATCCGTTATAGCCCCGATAGCTGTCGCTGCGCATTCGCGCACCCCAATGGTTCACTTGGAAGGCTGTCACCAGAGCAGGCCCGATGCGCCGGCTTTCACCCCACTTCAACTCATGAACTGCCTGGTAGCGCTTCAGGCGGAGCAGATCACTGGTGCTCGCCGCCGTGACAATTGAAGTCTGCTTGTTCTCCAGTGCCTTCAAACTCGGTACATCGAAATGATCCATATGGGCATGAGAGAGCAGAATCAGCTGCGGATCGGGAAGCTCATGCAGGCCCGTCGCTGGATCAATCAACCTTTTCAATCCAACCGTCACCGGCCCTAGGTTCAATCCGACTCTGGTGCTGAATACCGGATCAGTCAAAAAGAAAAACCCGTCTGCCTTTACGAACACACTGCTGTGGCCCAGCCACGCCGCGTGGAGCCCCCGGTCCGGCCATGAAGCTGGGTGTGGCCTGTGCGGTGGAGGCAGCACGGGGCGGCCTATCTCTTTCGATACTTGCTGCCAGAAGCCCGGGGCGGTTCGATGAACCAACGCGCCCGTACCGATAATTCCGGCTCCGCCGCTGAGCAAACTGCGTCGCAAGACCTTCCTCAGACGCAACGCACGCTCTTGGCGGCTCGTGGGGCTATTGGGACCTTGGTGCATCACCTGCATCCACGAGCGTAGCGCACACGTCGTTTCTCACCTTGCCGGAGGACGCTGAAATCACCCCTTCCGTGAGAGCACGGCTGCTCGCCTTAGCTGGTACGATGGTTCTAATCTTCGATTCAGGGTCGAAGACAAAATCTATGCGCATTTTTAGCTTGCTTGCTGTTTTTGGCGTTACCGTCCTTACTGCTTCCGCCTGCTGGGCTCAATACGTTCCGGAGCCAAACCCTGCCAATAAGCCCTACGTCTTTCTTGGTGGTGATAAGCCCAAGAAGGGTGCCCCGGCCACTTCGCGAGCCGTCAAGGGCGTGGTCGTCGATGAGGCAGGTAAGCCGGTTCAGGGCGCGATGGTCACGCTCATTGACTTGAGGAGCAAAGAGAAGTGGACCATCGACACCAAGGCGGACGGCAAGTACAACTTTGACGATCTGAGCTTTGTTGTCGATTACGAAGTTTCAGCGAAACGTGGCTCAAAAGCCAGCGTGGCCAAAAAGTTAAGCCAGTACGATCACACGCCGCTGGTGGTTCGTAACCTCGAACTCGCCCCTGTGGATGCCACCAACACTGCCGCTGCGACACCGGCCAGTTCCGGCTCTGCACCTACCCCTAAGAAATAGCAGCCTCCCCGTTCGTCAACAATTCTTCAAGCCACCAAATCAATCGGGTTATGAATACTCCAAAAGGCTTGCCCTATCCTGAATCTGGAGACTAACGAATGAAGGCATTCTTGTTTGGCGTAGTGATAGGCGTGATTCTGCTGCCGTTGCTTGCATTTTTCTATATCAAGTTGGGCTATATGGAAGTGGCGACAGCCGCGCCGCCCCTCCCGTTTGAACGCAAACTCGCCCACATGGCGCTGGATGCCCGTATTTCGAAAGAAGCGCCCGCCCAGTCTCCCGTGCCCGCCACGGAAAGCAACCTTCTGGCCGGCGCGCAACTCTACCGCGAGCACTGCGAAGTATGTCACGGATCGACTTCGGAGAATAAAACTGCTATTGCAAAAGGAATGTTTCCAGTCCCTCCGCTTCTGCTGCACGGCAAAGGAGTCACCGACGATCCGGCCGGCGAAACGTATTGGAAGGTTGCGAATGGAATTCGGCTCACCGGTATGCCTGGCTTCCGTGGCTCGCTGAGCGACGGACAAATGTGGGAGATTAGCCAGTTGCTCGCCACCGCTGACAAGCTGCCTCCCAGCGTTACTGCTGCTCTCCAGCAGCCGCCTGCTTCAAAGTGAATTGGCACCGCCGCCATCAACTCTGATCCAAAACTGCTCTTCCCAGCTTTCGCCTCGGCATACCTCTTGCAGGCCGTCGTACTTCCCTTCGTGTGCCAGATTGAACGCATTCGTGATCGCCGTCATGGGCTCAAAACAGAGGAATGGCTTGCCCGGCGGCGCGTAGAGCACCGCGACTTGGAATCGCGGGCCAAAGCCCACCTCGAGCGAGTGGCCTGCCCCCTCAGCACGAAAAATCGCATCGCCGTCTGCCGTGCGAACCAGATTCTGGAATCCGTCGTCAAATGAACGCCCCGCCAAGTCAAACGAGCTGTGCGGGTCCCACGGCTCGGCTTCGCCAGTGGGGAGCATTTCTGAATCCAGCAGCAGACGGCTCCGCACCGGCAGGCTGACCCGGCAGCTGTCCCGATCACCTCCAGGAACACTGAAGTACGGATGAAACCCCATTGATAGCGGCAACGCCTCTCCGCCATGGTTGGCAACGTGAAGCGTAACCGTCAGCCGGCCGTCGCTCAATGAATGAGTCATGGTGAACGTGTGCGGAAAAGGAAACTGTGTCAGCCAATCCGAATGGTCGGAAAGGTTAAGCCGGCTTGTGGCCCTTGCCTCGGATTCGTTCGCCGCAAGCTCTATTGTGGTCCAGGAAGCGAACAAAACCAGGCCATGGATCGGATGCCCAAAGGCATCTCGCCGGATGTTCTTAATCGCAGCATCGATTGTGTATTCCCGGCCGTTTACCCAATACTCGTTGCCGGATAGGCGGTTGGCCCAGGGCGCCAGAAATGGGATGCCGCCCATGACGGGATTCTGCTTGAGCTCGGCCGGACTCTTGTACGGGGCCCACAGAACGCTGCGATCGCCCACAACGAACTCGTAAGCGATGTTTCCGACGGAAGGAACAATCGATACACTCGACTGTCGTACGTCATCGCGCAGCCGAACCACATCGACGCCATCTACGTTGACCTGTTCCGCCCTAAAGGCCATACCGTCAATGGTAACTAGCAGCCAGTTGTCGTTGGCTCTCGGGCAATTGATTCGAGAAGTCCCCTATGTTTCCGGCGGAGTCGAAGGGTACTTCAATCACGTCGGATACCACCTGTGCAAGAGGCGACAGGTGCGGCATCAAATTCTCGCTGACCCACACCTGCTGCAGTTCCAGGGTGTTGCGGATGCGGCAGTAAGTGACCGTTCGCAAATCAATCTTTCCCACTGTGGGGGCAATCCGTTCGAGGCACTCCCGATCCGTTGGAAAATGGACGGGCGTTCGAATGGCTGAGGGCGTAGACGCGGTTAACGAATTCAAGGCGGTGGGATGCCAATCGATCCCCGCTAACAGCCGGTCATGAACGATATCTGCCATTCCAAGTCCAACGCCGTTGCCATAGGTGTTGGAAGTGAGGCCCCGGGCATAGATCCGATGGACGATGGGCGTGTCGGGGAACGGGTTGTATTGAGCCTGAACACTTCGGTTGATCACCTTCGTGTCCATTCCTGCACCACTGATGTTCTTCCCGATTTCATCCACAATGAGGATGTCAATTTCCGGTGCCGGCAACTTGCCCATCCACGACTTTACCGTCCCCAGCAGCTCTTCTTCGTGCTTCAACATGGCGCTTGCTCCCTGCGCCGAACTAACGGGTACGAGTCCCGCCGTTTCGTGTAGCGCGCCTTCGAGCACTGCCAGGCCGCCGAGTACCTTCCCCGTCTCCAGTACCTTCGTCCCGACACTGCGGATGACTTGCTCCAGACCCATCCGATACGCGAAGGTATGATACTGCCGCGCACCAGCCAACTTTCCAAGGCCAATTGCCATCATTTTGAACAGCCCGCTCTCGATGGCGCCAGAGAAATCGGTGTGCCATTTGACGCGCCCGACCAGGAAAACCGCGTCGCTTTGATAGGCGTTCTTATCCATGAAGACTTCAATGCCTTCCGCGGTCTTTCCAACCTTGACCACATCCAGCGAACTCAGCACCGGGGCGCCCATCGTGGTCTCGTCAATTCCGTAGTGGGCCAGCACATCCGCTTGTCAAGCCGCCGTGGCAGCTCCGTGACTGCCCATGGCCGGAAACAAGAAAGGCCGTGCACCTCGCGCCTTCCAGAATTCAACCACCGACTTAACGATCGTGGCGAGATTCGAAATGCCGCGGCTTCCAACGCCGATGGCAATTCGCGCGCCTGGCGGGACTCTGCTGATGAAGTCAGCGTTACCCATCTCTCGTTCAACATGGGCGGGAATGTCCGGAATGTGGCGGCTTGGAAAGCGCTGCTCGACGAGCGCGAACATTGGTAGAATCATCCCTCCAGCATATAGCTGTCAGAACGATCCCAACAGCCGTTCGTCCGGTGCGGAGATCTGGGTCCGGACCCTCGAACGATAATGTCTATTGGACCCCCTGCCGGCAACCCCACCCCCCTCGCCCCGTCCCAGGTATCTTGGTGCCGCGGCACTCTATAGCCTGACCATTTTTATGGGCGCATTTCTGCTTTTCCTGATTGAGCCCATCATCGCGAAACGGCTGCTGCCTTGGTTTGGAGGAAGCGCTGCCGTCTGGATCACTTGCCTTGTCTTTTTCCAGACCGCCTTGCTCTTCGGCTACCTCTACGCTGACTTCACCACCCGCCACCTCTCCGTTCACAGTCGCGTCGCACTTCACATCATCCTGCTAGCAGCCAGCCTTCTCTTTCTTCCCATTGCCCTGAGCCCATATTGGAAAACCGGTGGCGCCGAACCTACCTGGCGAATCCTCGCTCTCTTAACCGCTTCCATCGGACTGCCCTTCCTCTTACTCGGCGCAACCGGCCCGCTCGTTCAGGATTGGTACGCCCGCGCCCTCCCTGGCAAAACGCCCTATCGCCTCTTCTCGCTCTCGAACGTCGCGTCGCTGCTCGCTCTGCTGTCCTACCCGTTTCTCCTCGAGCCCCTCACCACCGGCCGCACCCAGCTGTTGAGTTGGTCTGTTCTCTTCGCGTTCTTTGTGCTCCTTTGCGCCTCGGCAGCCTGGCATAGTCGAAAATTCCCTATCCCACCCTCCCCACTTCGGGGACAGTCTGCTATGTCTCCAAGTCCGGGCTGGCCCCGCCGGTTGCTTTGGATCAGCCTCGCCGCCGGTGGTTCCGTTCTCTTGCTGGCGGTCACTAACCACCTCTGCCAGAACATCGCTCCCGTCCCGCTGCTCTGGGTGGTCCCGCTCGCCCTCTACCTGCTGACCTTCGTGGTCTCCTTCAACCGCCTCAACTGGTACCCCCGCTGGTGGATCTTGCGATTGCTGGTCGTCATGCTCGCCGCTATGGGTTACGCGTTGTACGACGTCGATGCCATCGAGGCGGCTCCGGTGTACGTTCCCGTGTTCTGCATCGGTCTATTCATCGCGTGCTGGTTCTGCCATGGCGAGCTGAACAGTCTCCGGCCGGATCCCCGTTATCTGACATCGTTCTACCTCTCCATTGCTTTTGGTGGGGCTCTCGGCGCCATCTTCGTCGGTCTCGTAGCGCCCCAGATCTTCGACAATCTCTACGAGATGCCGTTGGCCTTGTTACTCACCGCCGTGCTGGCCTTGTTTCTCAACTGGAACACTCCCGGCGATCAGCGCTGGCCCGCGCGCGCACTCTGGACCTCCGTGTGCATCGCCATGGCGGTCGTGCTGGTCATGCAGGTGCAGGGTTACCAGCGCGATTCCATCGCCATGATGCGCAGTTTTTATGGCGCCCTCCGCGTTACCCAGTCGCGTAACATCGGGCCCCGGCAAGAGCGCACGCTCTTTCACGGCACCATCACACACGGCTCGCAATACCTGTTACCGCCGCTCCGCTCCCAGCCCACCAGCTACTACACCCGCCGTTCGGGCGCTGGATACGCCTTGCGCTTCTGTTGTACTTGGCCCAAACGCGTCGGCATCATTGGCCTGGGCGCTGGCACGCTCGCCACCTACGGCGTTCCCGGTGATTCCTTCCGCTTTTACGAGATCAATCCGCAGGTCATCCAAATCGCCCAGTCGCTCTTCACCTATCTGCGCGACTCCAAAGCAAGAATCGACATCATCCCCGGCGACGCCCGCCTCTCCCTCGAAGCCGAGCCTCCACAGGAATTCGACGTCCTTGTCATTGACGCCTTCTCCGGTGACGCCATCCCCGTGCATCTTCTTACCCGCGAAGCCATGGCCCTCTACCTCCGGCACCTGCAACCCAACGGCATTCTGGCCTTCCACGTTTCGAACAACTACTTGCGCCTCGCTCCCGTCGTCGAGCGCCTTGCCGAAGCTTTCGGCTACAAATCCTTCATGGTCGAAACCGAAGCCAACACGGAAGACCTCTCCGCGGCCTCCCAATGGGTCCTTGTCACGCGCAAGCGTAGCTTCATCCAACTCCTAGGTCTCTCCCTCGCCGGCGAGACCGTCCCCGTACCGCCCGGCCTGCCGGTCTGGAACGATGACTACAACAACCTCTTCCAGGTCCTGGCGCCAATCTTCCCCGAAAAGAACCAGCAGCCGGCAAGGCCCTAACGGTCGATGTACACTCCAGATTGATTGTCGAAAGCCAAACCTATGCGAAATCTTTCTAGACGGACCTTATTTGCGGCGGCAGGATCGGTTGCCCTCGCAGCACGTGGGGAGCAAGCCACCTCGTATAAGAAGCCGGTTTTGATCTGCGCGGAGAATGGCTATGCCTATCTGGATGCGGCATTCGAGGCGCTGAAGAACGGTGAAGACACGCTCGAGGCTGCCATCCGCGTTGTCCGGGGGCCGGAAGAGGACCCGAATGTCGACAGCGTCGGTTATGGCGGTTTGCCAAACGAGGAAGGCGTGGTCGAGTTGGATGCGTGCTGTATGCATGGGCCCACCTACCAGGCCGGCTCCGTGGGCGCCGTGCGCAACATCATGAACGTATCGATGCTGGCAAAGGCAGTCATGAATCACACCGGTCACGTGATGCTCGTGGGCGAAGGCGCCGAGAAGTTTGCCTACGCCGTAGGCTTTCAAAAGAAGGACTTGTTGACCGACCATTCCCGCCGCATCTGGCTGCTTTGGAAAGAGACCCACTCAGACCAGGACTGGTGGGGGCCCGGCGTGGGCGCGCCGGGATGGAAGCCGCCTCTCGGACCTGGCCAGGCGCAGAATCTGGACGAACGAATCCAGCGGCTCTACGCGAAGGCTGCGGCTCTCGGAATTGAGCCGGAACGCCGCATGGATGCCATCCGCAAAGTGCTGTATCCGCCGACCGGCACCATCCACTGTTCCGCGCTGAATGAGAAGGGTGAACTCTCCGGCATCACCACCACCAGTGGTCTCGCTTGGAAGATCCCGGGCCGGGTCGGCGACTCGCCCATCATCGGTGCCGGTTGTTATACCGACCCGGAGGTGGGTTCAGCCGGAGCGACTGGAAATGGCGAGGAGAACATCAAGGTGGCCGGCGCCCACACCATTGTCGATAACATGCGCCACGGCATGACCCCGCAGGAAGCGGGCCTGGATGCGTTGCAGCGCATTGTCCGTTTCCACCGAAATGACATGACGCAGTTGCGCTATATTGGCATGACCTATTACATTTTGCGAAAGGACGGCGCGTATGCCAGCGTCACCTTGTGGGGTCGAACTGGCGAGGGGACCAAGTTCGCCATCCACGATGGTACGCGCCGGCTGGAGAAATGCAAGTCGCTGCTCCAAGGCGACCCGATCGATTGGCCCCCTACGCCGCAGTTGCCCAAATAACTGACGTGACTTCTTCTACCAGCCTTCAGCGCTGAACCGGTAGAGTTGGAGGGGACCGAAGTACCCCTCCCCTCGTTGAACCGGACGTGCGGATTCCCCGCATCCGGCTCTCCTGAAAGCTCTCGCCGTGGGCATGCGCAGTTGCGCGGTTCGGCGAGGCCCAATCGAGTTCGCTTGCGCTGCAGCTAATGAGTTCGCCCGTGCGAGGCTTCAGCTTCCTGGATTCCCCGCCTGCTGCTCGCCGGCTTCATGTCGAACAGGCAACTACATGGTGAACTCCTTCCGTTTACTCTCGCCAGGGAGCGGTTTTTGGCCCTTTTCGTCAACGCCTTCAGGCTGTGAGAGCGTTTTTTAGCGGCCTGGTAGCTGGGCGCCCTTTCCTGAATCCGGCCGGCTTCTTATCGCCGGTGCTATGCTCACCATGACTCTGTCCATCGAAGGGACTTGGAATCAATCATGACGAAATACATCTATCTCGCGCTCTCCGTATTGCTGGTGGGAACGCTTGTCAAGGCATCTGGCCAGGACAAGCCGGAGACGAAAACCCGCACTCTCACCATAAAGCTGAACTACAAGGGCGCCGGCACCGTGGACGAGAAACACAAGATATACGTTTTTGTCTTCGATTCGCCGGACTTCATTCAAGGTGGCGCCTTCCCCATCGCTTCTGACGCCGCCACAGCTAAGGACGGAACAGTCTCCTTCCCCAGTCTTTCCACTTCACCGCTCTACGTGGCCACAGCCTATGATCCGTCCGGCAGCTACGATGGGCAATCCGGGCCGCCGCCTTCCGGCTCTTCCATGGGCCTCTACAGTAAGGCGGCAGGAAAGCCCGAACCAATCGAGATTGAAGCCGGTAAGGCCGTGACGATCGACGTTCCGTTCGATGACACGGCAAAAATGCCTTAGGAAGACCGCAAAGACTTGGTCTCGAGCGAGTGGCGCGAGCCATCGCGTGACGCGGCCTTGCCGATTGGCGTAGACTCAATGTAATCTGGCGTTCGTTGAATAAGTCGCATGCGTCTAAGGAGGAGGACACAGAAATGGCATTTTGTGCAAATTGCGGGACAGAGACTCCGGGGGCTTTCTGTCCAAACTGCGGAGCGCCGGCTGGCGGACCCGCGCCGGGAACGGGCCCGGGGGCTACACCACCGCCGCCAGGTTACACCCCACCCATCGGATCCCCGGCGGCGCCCGGTTTATCCCAGAACGTAGCCAGTGCCCTTTGCTACGTGTTTGGCCTGGTTACAGGCATCATCTTTCTGGTCTTGGCTCCATACAACCAGGACAAGACGATTCGCTTCCACGCCTTCCAGTCCATCTTCATGCACATCGGGATCATCATTCTATTCGTGGCGCTCGGTATTATCGGGTCGATGATGCATGGATTGGGCATCTTCGGGCTCGGCCTGCTCTACCCGCTGCTGTGGTTGGGCAGCTTTCTGCTCTGGCTCTATATGATGTGGTCGGCTTACAACAATAAGATGGTTGTTCTGCCGGTGGTTGGCGAACTCGCCCAAAAACAGGCCTGACGGGCTGTCAGGCAACGAACTCGCAACGCACCCGCGACTGCTTGAGTCTCCAGCACAGAACCGCGCGCGTCAGCAAGCGGATACACGACGAAGCCGACCGGGACAGGCGCCTCTGTTCCCAAGGCGACCCGACACGTACTTTCGTCAGGTCTAGCCCATTCGCCGCGTGGACAGAGCGAGCCTGTCCCAAGATGCAGTACCGCCGACCGGCACTCGCACTCTGCCGCGGAGTTTTCACACAGACTCGTCAGCAAGCGGACTCCGGCCCTATGACGACCCGCTTCCGCCCACGAAGGCTTTCCCCACACCCAACCCGAAATACATCAACCCTGAACCTGCGATCATACGTCTAGGTACTATTAGGCCGCCTAACGGCAGCCGCATCCGAAACAAATCATGAGACGTATCCCCTGGGCGTTAGCCCTGGCGCTCCTGCCGGTGACCCTGGCATGTGCCGCAGACCTGACCCCGCGCATTGGAGCCATTGAAATCTATGGCGCGCGGAAAGTCCCCCAAAAGAAGATTCGTGAAGTTCTGGGCTTCGAGGAGGGCAGCATTTTGCCGCCTTCGCGCAGCGACGTGGAAGAGCGCTTGGACAAAATGCACGGCGTGGTCGCATCTCGCCTTGAAGCGACCTGCTGCACCCAAGGCAAGATGATCCTCTATGTCGGCGTCCAGGAAGGCGATATGCCGCACACGGAGTTTAACCCTGCGCCCACGGGCGAAATGGTGCTGCCGGCGGAGATCACGAACACCTATCAGGATTTCCTGGAATCCGCCAAAGAGGCGGCCCGCGCCGGTATCACCGCGGAGGATTTGACCGGCGGTTACTCGCTTATGGCTGATAGCGACACCCGGCCCATCCAGATTCTCTTCATCACCCAGTCGGAGAAGTACCTCGGCCAACTGCACGACGTCATTCGCAATTCAGGCGACCCCGAACAGCGCGCCACGGCTGCGTATGTACTTCAATACGCGCCGCGGAAAGACCGCCTGATGCGCCAGACGCTCGACGATCTGCAGCATGCCTTGCACGATTCCAACGACACGGTCCGCAGCAATGCAATGCGATCGCTCAAAGCAGTTGCGGTGGGCGCGAAGCTCCACCCGGAACAGAACATCGTTATCTCACCCGTCTGGTTTGTGGAGCTGTTGAACTCCATTGTCTGGTCGGACCGGCGAAATGCCAGCCTCGCGCTGGTGGATCTAACCGAGTCCCGCGACCCGGACACACTGGCTTTGATCCATGACCGCGCGCTCTATTCGATAGTCGAGATGGCCCGCTGGCAGAGTCTGGAGCATGCGCTGCCCGCATTCATTCTGACCGGACGTGTTGCGGGTTTGAGTGAGGACGAGATCCGGGCGGCCTGGATCAGCGGCGACCGCGAAGCAGTCATCAAGAAGGCGCTGGCTCCGGCCAAGCGGCCCAGCTTGCCTCAACGCGTCCTTCACAAGCCGAACGCTTAGCGCCTCGCGCCACAATAGTGGGGTGCAAACAACCGCAACCCCGGTATCCGGGCTGGCGCTACCAGCCTGGATAATCGCCTTTATAGAAGGCTTCTCGACCCTCGCCGTTGAGGTGATCGCCATCCGCTTGGCCATCCCCGTGGTCGGCTCGAGCATCACCCTGACGGGAGTAATGCTGGGTGTCGTACTGTTTGCGTTGAGTGCGGGCTACTGGCGCGGTGGCGCCTTGTCGGCGCGGTGGGACCGCTCCAAGACCCAGGTCGCACTCGCCAGAAACCTGTTCGTTGCGGCAGTGCTGTACGGGGCCCTGGCATTCCCCTTCGAGGCGCTTCTACTGGAGAAGCTGCTCGATCGGGGGTTCTCTCTTCCGCTAGCCATTGGCGCAACGGCCATCCTGCTGCTGCTTCCTCCCGTTTACCTGGCATCGCAAACCGTACCGATGCTGGCCGAACTCATCAACACGGAGGGCCACGCCGGCAAGGCTTCAGGCCGGGTGCTGTTCTTCTCCACGCTGGGTTCGGTCGCCGGCGGCGTAGTAACGCCGGTGTGGCTCTTCCCTTCGATCGGGGTGACATGGTCGAGCCATCTGGTTTGCGGCCTGCTCGCAGCGGTGGCAATGGCGATTACTCTGCGTCAAATCCCCGTGTGGCGAGCCGCTAGCTACGGGTCTGCAGCCTTGGCGCTGGTGGTAAGCGCGCGGGCACTGGTAACGCCACCGAATACGCTCTACTCCTTTGACAGCGCCTACCAATCGATTCGGATCGTCGAGGACCTCGCCGGCAACCAGCGCCTGGAGCGCATCCTGTTGATGAGCGGCGGTCGGTCGTCCGGCGTGTATGCCGACGACGCCGAAACCTCGTTCGAATACGTCCTTGCGGCGGAGAAGGCGCTCGATGAAGTGCGTCCGGCAACAGTTCTGGTGATCGGCGCCGCCGGCTTCACCTTTCCGCGCGACGCCGCGCGGCTGGTAAACGTTCGGCAAGTCGATGCGGTGGATGTCGATCCGGTAGTCTTGCCGGTCGCCGAAAAACATTTCCTTAAGCAAACCTTGCCGCGCAAAGTCCGATTCCTTCCGCTTTCCGCACGCTACGCGGTTCGCAAACTGGGCAAAGACGACGCCCGCTATGGGTTCACATTCGTAGATGCCTACTTCGGCCGCGGCATCCCGGACGAACTGGTGACGCTCGAGTTCTTCAGTGACCTGCGCCCGCTGTCGGAACACACCGCCATGAATGTCATCATGGACCGTGACACGGAGTCAGCTTTCGCGAGAAATCTGTTGGCCACGTTTCGTGCGGCCTTCGGCGGCGTCTGGGTGAAGGACGTCAAGCCCGGCGATTCCGACCTCACCAACTTTCTGGTGACCAGCTGGCCGGTGGAAGGTTCAACAC